>JAPLUH010000311.1 GCA_026397675.1 Verrucomicrobiota bacterium | reverse complement strand
CGCAGCGCCGGGATGCGGTGTTTCCCGGCCGCCCAGGGCTCGGAAAACTTATCCCAGTCGTCGGGCAGCAGGCCAAAGGCAAAGTCACCCGGGACGGTGTCTCCGATTTGCCAGGGCTTTGAACGCCACTGGAAGGCTCCGAGCTTGATGGATCCATCGTCCAGCGTGCGGAAGTAAATCGCCGCATCCGGATCGCGGGCGCACGGCAACGTCGGCAAGGCACCCTCGATGGGTTCGCTCAAGACGTAATGGTGTTCCACCGGGTAAAGCGGAAGGTCGACACCGATGGCCAAACCGAGTTGACGGGCCCACATGCCGCAGGCGAGCACGACCCATTCAGCGCGGATTTCCTGCCCACTTTCCAAGCGCACCCCGGTGACCCGCTGGCGTCCATGTGGACCGGGCACTTTCAGCAGGGAGGCCACGCGTGTTCGGTCGAAGAGCGCAGCTCCGTGAGCCATGGCACCTTTGGCGAGAGCCACAGCGCATTCGCCGGGAATCACTCGTCCATCGCCGGGCAAATAGACCGCCCCCAGCACATCCTCCACCTGAATGAGCGGCCAAAGCTCTTGAGCTTCCTTGGGACCAATGAGATGGGCCTCGACCCCGAACACCTCCGCCATCGCGGCGGTCCGACGGAGCTGGGTCATGCGCTCCGGGTTGGTCCCGAGTGTCAGGCCGGTGGTACGAACCCATCCCACGTCATGCCCCGTCTCCTCGGCCAACTGGGGGTACAGTTGGGCCGAGTATTTGTTGATCTGGGTCATGCTGTTGCTGGCGCGCAACTGCCCGATCATGCCCGCCGCATGCCAAGTGGTACCGCCGCTGAGCAGGCCTTGCTCCAACAGCACAACTTCCTTCCAGCCCGCCTTGGCTAAATGGTAGGCCACCGAACAGCCCACAATGCCCCCTCCGACAATGACTACACGGGCAGTCGACGGAGGCGCAGCAAGAGGCAGCGAGAAGGTGGATTGGACTGGGGTGTTGCCGACGTGGGTGGTCGTCACGATAGATGAAAGCTTGAGGATGGGGCTGAGGCTCTCAATGCCGAAATTCAACACTCCAGCCACATCCAGCAGACACTTCGCAGACGGAGATTTTCATGGATTCTGATCCGACGGTTGCTAGCGTGATGTCAGATACCCCTCAGGATTTTCGTAACATGAAGACGACCCATTTTCACCCCGTTGACGCCTCCGGCTCCAGGGCCTTCACCCTGATCGAATTGCTGGTGGTCATCGCCATCATCGCCATCTTGGCCGGGATGCTCCTGCCCGCCTTGGCCACCGCCAAGCAAAAGGCCCATACGGTCAAGTGCATGAGCAACCAAAGCCAAATCGGCAAGGCCTACTTCATGTACACGGACGACAATCGGGACTCGTATCCGGCGATCAACGACTGGGCCTCAACCGGCGGAAAAAACGGCACCTACGATGTGTTTACCGCGGCGACCAATCGCCCCCTGAACACTTACGTCGGCAATTCCTACGAGGCCTTCCACTGCCCCTCCGACAAGGGGGACTTTTGGTCGCTGGCAGGACGTGGGGTCAACTGCACCAACGCGTTCATGCAGTACGGCAACAGCTACCTGACCGAGTTTGGCTTCGATTACTACAAGGTCAAGATGGTCTGCGCGCCCAAGGGCAACACGGTGATCGTCCCCATCAAGGGCTCAGAAGTCGCCCGTGCTCCCTCCACCAAGATCATCCAGGGCGACTGGATTTGGCATGCCAACCGAGATGTCCTCAAGCCCCGCAGTCAGTGGCACAATTACAAAGGTAAGAACCGCATGATGATGCTCTTCGGGGATTCCCACGCCGAATTCTTCAAGTTTCTGCCCACCGCTCAAATGGAAGCCCTGGCCAACCAACCTCCCGACCCCAACTTCCTGTGGTGGTAAAACCCTTGGTCTCAGCCTAATTGATTTCCGTTGGTTCGGTGGGTCTCAGCCACGGGCTACCCGCTGTTTTGAATAGTTTAGCGCCCTAGAATGGCAGGAAACAGTCTGTTTTGAACTCATCGCGCGTGTCACTCTGTTCGAGAGTCTGCGTTCGCCGTTCGAATCATTTTCTTTTGCGGCACCATTTGTCTCCATTCCGGCATTTTTCGTGCTGCGCTCGGAATTTCAATGAACGCCGACCCCAGCCAACATCCTCGCGAAGCCTCCCCATCGCCAGTGGGTCCAGTCTGGCTTTACCGGATGTTTCATGAGCCCACGACCACCAGTTATCAGGTGATCCACACCATCCTGAATTTGGTCATCTTCGTGGCTGCAATCACCGGTGCACTGGAGACCGTGGATTCGATCCAAGATCGCTTCCAAGGATGGTTCTACCTCTGCGAGGTGATTATCACTTTCATCTTCACTTTGGAGTACATCGGCCACGTCATGACGATCCGTCGCAAACGTGACTACATTTTCAGCTTCTGGGGGATTATCGATCTGTTAGCCATCCTCCCCACCTACTTGCAAATGGCCAACATTACAGCCCTCAAGTCCACCCGAGTGCTGCGAGTCTTGCGGGTCTTGCGGGTGCTCCGAGTGCTGAAACTGGCCCGCGAGGCCGTGACGCAGCTCAAGAACGACAAGGACGGAAAGCCACGCAGCCCCATGGTGACTAACCTGGTGATTTACTTCTTGGCCCTGTTCTCCGTGGTTATTATCTCCAGCACGCTCATTTACCACGCAGAGTTTACTCATGGCGAATTGGACACCGTTCAACGGACGGGCACCAACTCACTACGGTTCTCCGCCCAAGATCTTCGCGGTGACCTGACCGGGAGTAAGGTCATTATCAGCGGCGAATCCGGCTTCGACGGCACTTGGGATGTGAAGCTCTGGGATCCGGTAAAAAACATTTTCGAAGTAGCCATCCCGGATGGAGACCTCATTAGCAAAATCCTTGAGACAGCCACCCCCATCCATAACGGCACCAACCCTAAGGAAAAAATTCGCTGGGGCAAAGACACCACCGTGAATGGAGGACTCTCGAGTTTCAATTCGGTACCCCAATCCATGTGGTGGTGCGTGGTGACGCTCACCACGGTCGGCTACGGGGACATTTATCCGGTCACCTTGGCCGGCCGATTGATCGCGGTCGTCACGATGTTCTGCGGGTTGGTGCTGTTCGGTATGCTGATGAACATTGTCGGCAAAACAATGATGGTGGCCCTCTTTGGCGCCGAGTCGGTCGACGAGGCGCCCTCTGCACAACCCAAAACCACCAAAACCGGTGTGGGTCCGGACATGGCTTGGGATGCCAACTGGCGACACTGCCCCACTTGTGGGCGAGCGGCCGGCAACTCGGATTCCCCAAATCATTCGCATTAATCACGGGCCTCGCGGTGTCCTGATTTCTAAGAACGGGCCACATCGGATGGCCTTCGGATTGCTGCTGGAGAACGAGCGGTGCCCACGCACCCCTCGTTACTCATGAGCGCAGCCCTACCGAATACTTCCAAACGATTTGTCCATGGAGACAAAGCCCCGCCCTGCAATCTGGTAATCTTTGGCGCGGGCGGTGATTTGATGCGTCGACTGCTCATTCCGGCGCTGTACAACCTTGTCCGCACTGGGCTGCTTCCTGATCAATTCTCGCTGATCGGGGTGGACCGTCAGGAATTGAGCGACGAATCGTTCAGAGCTCGTTTGGATGAGTCCGTTCGATCCTTTGCCACCGAAAAAACTTCTTCGGTGGAATTTGACGAGGCCCACTGGAAAAACCTGCTCTCCCAGATGAGTTACGTTCGTGGAGACTTCGATGATCCCGGACTTTATAAAACTCTCAAAGATCGGTTGGACGGTGAAAACCGTATCCACGGAACCAGCGAAAACGCGGTCTTTTATCTGGCTGTCGCCTCACGCTTCTTCGGAAACGTCATCGAGCATCTGGGTCAATCCGGTCTTGTGGAAGAAGGCCCGGATAAATACCGCCGGGTGATCATCGAGAAACCCTTCGGCAATGACTACGAATCGGCCCGAGCACTCAACCAGCAGATTTTAAGAACGCTCCACGAAGACCAAATCTATCGGATGGACCATTTTCTTGGGAAGGAGACGGTCCAAAACATCATGGTCAAGCGGTTCGCCAACGGGATCTTTGAGCCGCTGTGGAATCGCAATCATATCGACCACGTGCAAATCACGGTGGCCGAGACCGTTGGGGTAGAGAAGCGGGCAGGCTTCTATGAATCCACTGGAGCCATGCGCGACATGGTGCCCAACCATGTTTTTCAGCTTCTGGCCTTAATTTGCATGGAGCCCCCAAACTCCTTCTGTGCGGATGCCATCCGAACCGAGAAGACCAAAGTTTTGGATGCGGTTCACGTCATCAATCCCCTGACAGACGTGGTTCGAGGGCAATATAAAGCGAGTAATACCGGGGAAAAAACCCTTAAGGCGTACCGTGAGGAGGAAGGTATCCACCCGGAGAGTCTCACCGAGACCTATATCGCCATGAAACTCGGCGTAGACACTTGGCGATGGTCGGGAGTGCCCTTCTATTTGCGGACGGGCAAACGGATGGCACAGCGGAGCACGGAGATTTCTATCGAATTCAAACGCCCCCCGTTCTCGCTCTTCCGCGATACCCAGACTGAAGAACTCGAACCCAACACACTCATCCTCAAATTGCAACCGGATGAGGGGGCCTCTCTGGCCTTTGGCGCAAAGATTCCTGGCCCTGCCATCCAACTGGGTCAGGTCCATATGGATTTCCACTACAAGGATTACTTCGAGAATGCTCCGAGCACCGGCTACGAAACCCTGATTTACGACTGCATGATCGGGGATGCGACGCTGTTCCAGCGAGCGGACAGCGTGGAGGCCGGTTGGCGGATCGTTCAACCGTATCTGGACCTCTGCAAAGAGCAGCCTGACGCTCTGCTGGAATCCTACCCTGCGGGCAGCCAAGGCCCTACAAAAGCCGACGCTCTGCTGGAGACATCGGGGCGAAAGTGGCGCCGCCTTTCTTGAGGGGGCAGTTCGGACCACCGGCTCAGATCGCAGCCTGAAGGGGCGGGTCTACCGATGTGATCACACTTCAATCGCGCCCCCTATACTTGGAGCTGCATCACCGATCTTCGCTAAAAACTCTCAGCGACTATCCCGCCGGCAACCTCAGGATTTTAGGATATCCCGGACCACCCGGGCCACTTTGTTGTCGGTGAGGCTGAGCTCGCGGCCGGCCCTTCGATACACCAATTGGGTGTGATTCAATCCGAACAGGTGCAGGAGGGTCGCGTGCAGATCGTGGTGAGTGACAATGTCCTTCACGGCGTGGTGCCCCCATTCGTCGGTCTCGCCATAAGTCATTCCTCCGCGAACACCGCCGCCGGCGAGCCAATGGGTGAAGCCGTAGGTGTTGTGGTCACGACCCACCTTCTCCTTCGGGCCATCATTCTGGATAACCGGTAGACGGCCCATTTCGCCACCCCAATGCACGAGTGTGGAATCGAGCAAACCGAGCGCCTTGAGGTCTTGAATGAGGGCGGCCACCGGTTGATCGGTCCGCCCGCACAGATCCGGCAACGCCGTAAAAAGATTGCTGTGCTGATCCCAACTTTGACCGTTGTTGACCACCTGCACAAAACGCACACCTCGCTCGACGAGACGACGAGCAATGAGGCAGCGGGTGCCGTAGTCGCGGGTGCGTTCTTGGTCGATGCCATAGAGGCGACGGGTGGCTTCGGACTCTGAGCGAATGTCCATCGCTTCCTTGGCCGCAGTCTGCATGCGCGCCGCCAATTGGTAACTGGCGATGCGGGCATCGAGATCTTGTTCGCCCGGATGCTCCAGACGGTGCTCTTGGTTGAGTTGCCCCAGCAATTCCAACTGCCGATCCTGAGGGGCTCCGCGGAGGTAGGGAGCCGGATCTAGGTTCAGCAATCGGGGCTCGGTGGGCCGGACGACGGTCCCCTGGAAGATCGAGGGCAACCATCCGTTGGACCAATTCGCCTCCGCAAGCAGGGGCAACCCCGAGGGATGGGTCAGCGTGAGGAAGGCTGGTAACTCTTGGCTAGGGGTGCCAAGGCCGTAGGAGAGCCAACTACCAAGAGTGGGCGCACCCGAAGTAATGCGGCCATTGGTCAGCGCGTAGAGCGATTGCCCGTGATTGTTCACTCCCGTCCGCATGGAGCGCACCACGCACACTTCGTCCACCACACGGGCCAGATGGGGCAACAGCGACGACAACTCCGTGCCGCACTGACCGTGCTTTTGAAACTCCCAAAGCCCGGGCATGACCTTGGAACTGGCCTGACCGGCGTTGTCGAACTTCAAGTCTCCCGGAAAGGGTTTTCCGGCCCATTGGTTCAGTAGAGGCTTGGGATCGAAGAGATCCATTTGACTCGGGCCACCAATCATCAAGATGGAAATCATGGCCCGAGCGCTGGCCGGATGGTGACCGGCCTTGGGTTTCAAATCATAGGTGCGCTGCTCCAACTCTGGGCGCGCGGGTGCACTCAGAAGTCCCTCCTGCTGGAGGAGCCAGGCCAAGGCCGTGGATCCAAGCCCAAAGGCGCTGCCCGCCTGAAGGAAGTGACGCCGGGAACAGAAGCCCGACGGAGACGGTGTATTGATAAAACGATCCATAACTCAGTCGAGGTAGAGATACCGGTTGGATCCCAACAGCACCTGGCACAATGCAGCCAGAGAGCGCTCCTCGGGCAAAATTGCAGGCGATCCCGGGGGTGAGGCTGCGGCCGGTTTTCCGGGTGTTATGGACTCAGACGCGGCCAGCGAACTGCGAAGCTCTTTGAGAAAATGAAGGCTCCGAACCACGTCCGCCGACTTCGGCGATTGGGCGAAGAGCAACTGCCAGAGCCGGTCAATTTGAGCAGGCTCATCACCCGGATATTCCCGACGAAGGCGTTGGGCCAGGTCGAGCGATCGATCGAGGACAAACCCATCATTGAGAAACATCAACGATTGCGGGGCGGCCGTTGAGACCGGTCGGGCTTCGCAGTTGGGATTGACCACCGGAGCATCAAAGGTCTCGAGGACCCCCACGGGCATCGTGCGGCGCACCGTCACATACAGGCTGCGTCGAAAGTCAGCAGTGCCTCCGATCTCGACACCGACCGCATCACCGTTGCCATCGCGCTTCTGGCGCCCCACCACGAACTGGCCCTGGGCGTTGACCGCAATGGGCACCGGCGGGCCAAAACGACTGGTATCGAGGCGACCACTCACGGCCAAGAGGCTGTCGCGCACACTTTCGGCATCTAAGCGCCGGAGGCGGAATCGACCCAGCAATCGATTGTCCGGATCCTTCCGCTGCGCGGCCGTGTTCACACTGCTCTGACGGTAGGCAGCGCTGGTTACAATGAGGCGGTGAAGCCGCTTGTTCTTCCAGCCGTGATCCATGAAGTCCGCGGCCAACCAATCGAGAAGCTCCGGGTGACTGGGGCGCTCACCCAGCACCCCGAAGTCGCCGGGGGTGGCGACCAGTCCCATTCCAAAATGTTGATACCAGAGGCGGTTGACCCACACGCGGGCGGTGAGCGGATTGTTTCGATCCGTGAGGCGACGGGCGAGTTCCAGGCGACGACCGCTGGTGCGACGGCCTGGAATGGATTCCGGGATCTCGGTGTCCAAACCACCCAGGCCCATGACCGACAACAACCCCGGCTTGAGTGCCTCGCGCGGTTGCTGGGGATCGCCCCGATGGAAT
>JAPLUH010000205.1 GCA_026397675.1 Verrucomicrobiota bacterium | reverse complement strand
CGTTGCTCAAGGGCGGCGAGAGCGGGGTGGCTGCCGTGGTGCCGGGAGATCCGGCGAAGTCAGGGCTTTTTCGGATGATTCTCCTGCCGACTACGCATGATCAGGTCATGCCTCCAGCGGGCAAACCTCGCCTCGCCGATGCGGATATCCTGGCGGTGTTTCGGTGGATTCAGGCAGGCGCGCCCTGAGCCAGAACGATAGCTGTTGGATCGGTTGAGTTGGCCGCGCTTTCTTCCGTAAGAGCACTCCCTCCAGCGGCAGGTCGAAGCTCACCAAAGTGCCCGCCAGAATGACTTGCGAGGCCCGCGGGATGCCGGCCATGCCCTTGCTGGTCAACATTAGGGTCAGCAAGATAACCACTTGCTGGGAGATCGTGAGGTGGACCCCTGCAGCCTGCGCCACGAAGACGGAGGCGACCGCGAGATAGAGCGTGGACCCGTCGAGATTGAACGAATAACCCAGCGGCATCACGAAGCTCACGATGCGCTTGGGCACCCCGAGGGTGGTGAGTCGTTTCATCGCATCCGGCATGGCGGCGTCGGAGGAGGTGGTGGTGAAGGCCAGAAGGATGGGTTCGCGGAGTTCAGTGAGGAATCGTCGCACCGGCACCCGGGCCCAGAGCGCCATCGGCAGCAGGACCGTGACGGCGAAGACGGCCAGCGCCAGGTAGAGCGTTCCGATGAGTTTGGCCAAATTGGCCAACACCCCGAGGCCGCTGTGACCGACCGTGTAAGCCATGGCCGCGCCGATGCCGATGGGAGCGAACTTCATGACCACCCCGGTGAACTTGAACATCACTTCGGTGAGCGACTCGCAGAAGTGGAGCATGGGCTTGCGTTGGGCTTCGGGTGTCTGAGCCAGTGCGATTCCAAAGAAAACTGCGAAGAAGACCACTTGAAGCACATCGTTGGCGGCAGCGGCCTCAAAGAAACTTTTAGGCACGATGTGTTCGAGGATGCCGCTGAAGGTGATCTTGGTGGCCGCGACACCGGTGTTTGCTGAGTTGGCGGTCGGCAGCACCACTCCCACTCCCGGTTCGAAGACATTGACGGCCACAAGACCGATGACCAAAGCCAGGGTAGTGACGACTTCAAAGTAGAGAATGGATTTCCACGCAAGTCGGCCGACGGATTTCAGGTCTTCGCTATGGCCAGCGATCCCCACGACCAGAGTTCCGAAGACCAAGGGCACGAGGATGCACTTGATCATCTTCAGGAACATGTTGGAGACGACCTTCAAGTTCTGGGACTCGGCCGGGAAAGCCCACCCCAGCACGAGTCCGCCGAGCATGGCGATGAAGATCCAATGGGTGAGGGAGATGCTCCGCAGAAATCGGGTCATGCTGACCTGAGGATCAGCCGACCCGGGCTTGGGAAACAAGGGCGGAGGGAAGGGACGGGCTGTGTTTGGTTTCTTTTCAGACCATGGCCCGGCAAATGGCGACGGCGGCGATCGCTCCGGCCGCATCGGCTGCCAAGCCAGCGAGGATCGCATGTCGGGTGCGGCGGATACCAATGGAACCGAAGTAGACCGCGATGACGTAGAAGGTTGTTTCGGTGCTGCCGAAGAGGGTTCCACCCATACGGGCTAGGAGGCTGTCCGCACCGTGAGTTTTCACCAGATCAGTGAACCAGCGGGCGGAGGAGCGTCATGGGTACTAGTTCGGGTGGATAGCCCACCGAATTCAGCAGCGGTTCGAGCCATCGAGTGAATCCCTCGATGCCACCGGCTCCTCGGAGGCATCCGATGGCGACGAGCATGGCGACGAGGTAGGGAATGATTCGGATGGCTGTTTCGAAGCCCTCCTTGGCTCCACTCACGAACTGCTCATGAACCGCCAAGCCTCGAAGTGCCGCGTAGATCGGGATCGCCACTAAGAGGAATGGCAGGGCCACCAGTGATAAGGCATTGAGTGCTCGCAAGGCAACGGGGGCTGTCTCGAGGGTGGCTTCGGATCCGGCTGGAGGATGCAAGGTGGCTTCGACGGCAAATCCCGCGAAGCAAATGAGCAGCAGCAGCAATGCACAACGACCAGCCCACCCCAAAGGACGTGGTGCGCTGGGAGGAAAAGCCTCATCCGATTCTTTGGATTCTTCTGCGGGGCAGGGCGGGGTAGGTGACGCAGTCCGGCTCTCCGATATGCGGAACCAACGCAACCTTTGTGCGATTTTAACCACCACCAGTCCGGTCAGCGAAGAGCATAGGGTAGCCAACAGCGTGGTGCCGACGATCCAGGTGGGGTTCTTGGAACCATTGGCTGCCAAAACTGCGATGGCCGTCACCGGGATCAACTGAACCGAACCGGTATTAATCGCCAGGAAGGTGCACATGGCATTGGAAGCCGTATCGGGTTGGGAGTTCAGCCGTTGCAAATCCCGCATAGCCCGAAGGCCCATCGGTGTCGCCGCGTTGGTGAGGCCTAGAGCGTTGGCGGTAACATTGAGTACTATTGAACCGAGAGCCGGGTGTCCGGGCGGGACTTCGGGAAAGAGGCGTCCCAAGACTGGCTGAAGAAATCGCGCCAAAGTGGTCACCAAACCGGCCTGCTCGGCCAATCGGAGAATGCCCAACCACAGCGCCATGATCCCGATTAAACCCAGAGACACTGTCACGGCTGTATTGGCTCCCTGAATGGCCCCATCGGTCATTCCTCCGAAGCGACCAGTCATCCCGGCCAACAGCGCCGCGACTGTCAGCAGTCCGAGCCATATCCCGTTCAGCATTAATGTACATCGTGGAGACGCCACACCTCTATTTCGATGCCGGAGTTGGATTTCTTTCAGGAAAACGAGCCTGTCCCTTGGAAGGAGCCTGTCCCTTGGAAGGAGCCCTTGGAAGGAGCCTGTCCCCT
>JAPLUH010000344.1 GCA_026397675.1 Verrucomicrobiota bacterium | reverse complement strand
TCCACAGCGACTTGCGTTTTGGCCAATTTGTCGCAGCAACTCGGCGGGCGAACCCTGCGCTGGGATCCTAAGACCCACACCATTGTCGGGGATCCTGAGGCTGCACGTCTGTTGGCGCGGCCTTATCGTAGTCCCTGGACCCATCCTACGGCCGCATCGGTGTAGAGGGCTGGTCATGGGTCTTGCAGACCGATGGTAGACAAAAAGGCCTTTGTAGGTTTTGTTGTCCTAGAAGCAATTGACGCAGGTTCAATTTTTTAAATTGGCTCGTTTTCCACTTTCAGGATCTGCAAGTTCCAACCAAGTGACCAGTCAGCCATCAACCTCTGCCCCTAGTTCGGGCGTTCGTCGTACCCAGGTTTTCACCTTGGTGGCAGTCCTCGTACCTTGGATCGGTTTCATGACGGCCGCCGTGCTTGCTTGGAACAAGATCCTTCGCCCGTTGGACGTCATCCTCTT
Organism: Verrucomicrobiota bacterium; assembly: GCA_026397675.1. Lineage (GTDB taxonomy): Bacteria > Verrucomicrobiota > Verrucomicrobiia > Limisphaerales > UBA9464 > SXXZ01. The sequence goes on along the minus strand of JAPLUH010000344.1, from coordinate 8,782 downwards.
TGTGATCATGTACTTGATCGCAGGTTTTGGTGTCACCGGGGGCTACCATCGCCTCTTCACCCACCGCAGCTTCACCTGCCCAGCATTTATTCGCGCGTTGTTTGGCATCGCCGGATCGATGGCGGTCCAAGGACCGTTGTTTTTCTGGGTGGCCACCCACCGCCGTCATCACCAGCACAGCGACGTGAAGGGTGATCCCCATTCACCCCACGAACACGGTGAGGGCATGAAGGGCTTGATGCTCGGCTTCTGGCATTCCCACATGGGCTGGATGTTCCGCGGCGCCGATGCGATGACCGTTCGCAGCCTGCCAGACCTCTCCAAGGATCCGGTGGCCCGTGTGATTCACCGCGGTTTTGTTTGGTGGGCACTGACCGGGCTGGTTCTTCCCGGAATTCTTGGCGGCTTGATAACCCAAACTTGGATGGGGGCCTTAACGGGATTTCTCTGGGGCGGTCTGGCCCGTGTATTCATGGGGCACCACGCCACTTGGAGCGTGAATTCCATTTGCCATCTTTGGGGTACACAACCCTTTAAGACTCGGGATGAGAGCCGCAACAATGCGGCCGTCGCGGTCGTTTCGCTCGGTGAGGGGTGGCACAATAACCACCACGCACATCCGCAGTCGGCCCGACATGGTCTTCGCTGGTATCAGATGGATCTGACGTGGATCCTGATTCGGATTCTAAATATTTTCGGGCTGGCCTCGAATGTTCAAGTGGCCCACTAAGCTTAGAAAGAGCCAAGACAGCTTAGAAAGAGCCAAGACAGCTTAGACAGCCGGGTTAGCCGCTTCGATTCCCACCAAAATTTCTGACGCGAACAGGGTCCGCTTCAAACGGTGTTCTACCGATGAGGCGGACCCTGTTGGTTTTTAGACGGGACTAGGCCTTGCGATAGAAGGGTTTCTTGACCACTTCGGCGGCAAACCGCTTACCTCGGATTTCGATTTGAAGGGCGGTTCCCGGGGTGGCGAGGGAGGGCGGCACATAAGCCATGCCAAGGCCCGCGTTCAGGGTAGGACTTTGGGTGCCGCTGACCACCGTCCCGACCACGGCCTCGGCCACCACGACCGGATAGCTCGGACGGGGCGGGGCTGATTTTTCGGTCATCCGGAAGGCGACACACTTTTTGGAAAGCCCCTCCTCCTTTTGTTTCAACAGCGCGGAACGACCGACAAAGTCTCCCTTGTCCCAGGCGATAAAGAAGCCCAGCCCTGCCTCCACTGGTGAGGTTTGTTCGTCAAGTTCGTGGCCGTAGAGCGGATAGCAGACTTCCGTCCGCAAGGTGTCTCGGGCCCCGAGGCCACAGGGGCGAATGCCCACCGAAGCTCCAGCGGTAAGGGCTGCTTGCCAGAGGGGCTCCAGTAAGGCGTTCGGAGCGACCACTTCGAATCCGTACTCACCGGTGTAGCCGGTACGGGCTACCCAGAGAGTTTGACCGTCCCGATCCCACCGCCCGATTTGGTTTTTGGCCAACGCTGAAGCAGACACTCCTGTGACACCGCCGAGCGAATGGCCCGGGAACAGTGCATCGATGAATTCTGGAACACGGGGCCCCTGAATGGCGATGGCACCCGTGGTGGCCGACACGTGGTTCATGCGCACTTCCGAGCGATCCGGAAAGGCGTTCCAATGGGTCTCTAGCCATGCCACGTCCGCGTCAATGCGGCCGGCGTTAATAATGAGCAGGTAGGTTTCTTCGGCGACCCGATAGGCGTACAAGTCATCGATGGTGCCGCCCGTTTCGAGACACAAGTGGGTATATTGGCCGAGGCCGATGGTTAGTTTTCGAAGGTCGTTGGTGAGCAATCCATTGAGGAATTCCAATGCCTTGGGCCCTTCGAACCAGATTTCGCCCATGTGGCTGATATCGAAGATTCCGGCCGAGCGGCGGACCGCATGGTGCTCCTCGACAATCGAGGTGTACTGGACGGGCATTTCCCAGCCTCCGAACTCGATGAGCTTGCCGCCGAGTTGCTGGTGCGCTGTGAAGAGGGGGGTGCGTTTCAGGGGCATGGATGGAATGAGAGCTGTGGCGGAGTTCATCGGCGACACCGGACAACCCAGGAGGACGGCGCGACGCGCTCAGCACGGAGTTCAAAGATGTTCCTGAAACCTTCCAAATCCAATCTCGGGTTTTTAAGAGCGACTGCTCCTCGAGTTTCTTAGGCGATCACCGACCGGACGACCTCCCCAGCCACATCGGTCAGCCGGAAATTTCGCCCGTTGTTGAAGAAGGTCAGTCGCTCATGATCCAGCCCCATGAGGTGTAAGATGGTCGCGTGGAGGTCATTGACGCTCACTTTGTCGACTTCGGCCTTGTGACCAAAGGCATCGGTGGCGCCGTGATGCACACCGCCACGGACCCCGCCGCCCGCCAGCCAATAGGTGAAGGCGTGGGGATTGTGGTCGCGACCCGGATTGCCGCTCTTTTGGGAGACGGGCAGGCGGCCAAATTCTCCGCCCCAGATCACCAGGGTTTCATCCAACAACCCCCGTTGTTCGAGGTCGGCCAGGAGTCCGGCGATGGGTTGATCGGTCTCGCGGGCGAAGCCCCGGTGATTACCGACGATGTCTTCGTGACCGTCCCAACTGCGTTGGTTTTCCATGCCGCCGGAGTAGATCTGAACGAAGCGGACACCGCGTTCGACCATGCGGCGGGCCGTTAGGCATTGGGCAGCAAAATGACGGCAGTGAGGTTGGTCGAGGCCGTAGAGGTGTTTGAGATGTTCCGGCTCGCGCTCAATGCCGAAGGCCTCGGGTGCAGCCGATTGCATGCGGTAGGCCAGTTCGAAGCTTTCGATCCGTGCCCCCAGTTCGTTTTGGGATCCCGCCTGGGCCAGGTGTTGCTGGTTGAGGGATCGGAGCAAATCCAATTGGGCGCGTTGGGCCTCCGCATTCATTCCGGCCGCTCGATTCAGGTTGTCGATAGGATCCCCCTTGGGCCGCAGCCAAGTGCCTTGATAGACGCTGGGCAGGAAGCCAGCCCCCCAGTTGCTGGCCTGTCCCTTGGGCAAGCCGCGGTCGAGCGGATCGCTCATCACCACGAAGGAGGGCAGGTCGCGACTTTCGCTCCCCAGGCCGTAGGTCATCCATGAACCGACGCAGGGGAAACCCATGCGCGTCGAGCCCGTATTGATCATGAAGAGCGCGGGGCTGTGGTTGTTGGACTCGGTGTGGCAGGAATGCAGGAAAGCCATCTTGTCCACATGTCGCGACAGGTGTGGGAACAGGTCGCTGGCCCAGGTGCCGCTCTGGCCGTGTTGGGCCCAGGCGAAAGGAGACTTCATCAAGGGCCCTACTGATTCGGTGAAAAATCCGGTCTTCTTGTCGAAACCCGGCAACTCCTGACCGTGGCGGCGTGTCAACTCCGGCTTGTGGTCCCAGGTATCTACCTGGCTCGGGCCGCCGTTCATGAAGAGCCAGATGACCGATTTGGCCCGGGTCTTGAGTTGCGGGGGGCGTGGGGCCAGCGGATCGGCAGAGGGAGCGGCCATCGCTCGTGGTATTAGGAGTCGCTGCTCATCGAGCAATCCGGCCAAGGCCAGAAGGCCGGCCCCGTGACCGGCACGGCGGAGGAGGTCACGACGCGAGAGGAGGCCGTTCAGAGTGGGATGGGGATTCATGGAACGTTGGGGTTCTTCGGTCGAAGGCCGGGAATGGGGACAGGAAAGATGGGGTTGTCATGGACCTGATCCCGAAGGATCTCCTCGGCACGGGCGATGAGCTCTGGGTGACCGGTTGCAAGGTCGGTCCCTTCGTTGGGATCGGCCTTTAGGTCGTAGAGTTCCCAGGCTCTGGGTTGGGGCGTTTTGAGCCGCTGCCGGACCGCTTTGAAATCGTTCATGCGCACGGCGACTTGGCCTCCATACTCCGGAAATACCCAGACCATCGGGCGGTGCTGGCTCGGGCCCTTGCGGCCTGTGAGTTGAGGCCAAAGACTTTGACCATCTAGGTTGCGGGGTGTCTTCAGACCCGTCGCCTCGCAGAGAGTGGGAAACCAATCGGCGAAGTAGCTCGGGCGGTCGTTCACTGAGCCAGCCCGGATCCGTCCAGGAAGCCGGACGATCAAAGGAACTCTGAGGCCGCCTTCATACACCGATCCCTTGAAACCCCGCAGTCCGGCTGTGCTATTGAAGAAGGAGGAGTCTACGCCACCGGTACCGAAGCGGGGGTTTTTGCCGGCCGGATGGGTGGTGCCATTGTCGCTGGTAAAGATCACCAATGTGCGGTCGGTCAGTCCGGCTGAATCCAGGGCCCGCAGCACTTGACCTACATGGTCATCCAGGTCCGAGATCATGGCCGCGTAGGCGGCACGCGGGCGGGGGTGGGGCAGGTAGCCATTCTGCCCTCGATAGGGTTCGTCATCCCAGGATTTCGGAAACCGATCGACCGATGCCTTGGGCGGATGCATCGCCACATGGGGTTCGATGAAGGCCAAATAGAGGAAAAATGGATCCGCGCGGTGATCGCTGATGAATCGCTCGGCCTCGGCCATCATCCTCGTAGGGGCGTAATTTTCCGCCGTTTGGTCTTCCAGTCGGACTTCGCCCTCGGCTTGAGCACGGTGGCCGGGCACCGGATGAGCATTGAGGGGGATCCGTTCGGTATTCCGCCACAGATGGGTCGGGTAGTAGCTGTGAGCCACCGCCTGACAGTTGTAACCGAAGAAGAGGTCGAATCCTTGGGCGTTGGGATCGCCGGTGCTGCCCACCGGGCCCAGGCCCCATTTGCCGATGGCCCCCGTCGCGTAACCGGCTTGATGGAAGACCCGGGCCACTGTCTGGGCGCGGGCGCTCAAGGGGTACTGGCCTTCATCGAACTGAGGGAAGGCGGTCTTGGCCTGAATATTACCGCGGATCTCTGCATGACCGGTGTGGCGACCGGTGAGCAGCACGCAGCGCGACGGGGCGCAGACCGGGGCGCCGCTGTAGTGACGGGTGAAGCGCATGCCCTGAGAAGCCAGTCGGTCGAGATGGGGCGTCGGGATCTTCTGTTGACCGTAGCTGCCCAACTCGGCCCAACCGAGGTCGTCGGCGAGCATGAACACCACATTGAGGGCCTGTCCCTTGGAGGAGGTTTTTGCGGAGGCGGAGTTCGACAGCAAGAGGACAGACAGGACTGCGAGGGGTTGCAGCCGTTTGAACCAGAGGGCCGTGGAGGAGCGGAGGTTAGTCCACATAGATGACCTCGTTGAGGCTGATGAGGGTTTGCAGCAAATCCGTGGCGGACTGCAGTTCAGGCCGAGCGGTCCCTGCCAGTCGATACCGTTCGGTTTGCTGCTTCATGAAGTCGATCGAGGCCTTCGACTCCAGCGGGCTGGGAGACCGCTGCAGGGCCCGTCGGTAGGCGATTGTAACCCATTGGGACGGTTCCTGGGAAGCGGTGTCTGCCAATCGATGTGCCCATCCAGTGGCCCACTCCCGAACTTTCGGGTTGTTCATAAGCCAGAGGGCTTGGGGCGCAACGGTAGTGGCTGGGCGGGTGCTCTGGCTAACCAGTGGTTCCGGGGCATCGAAGACCTGCATGGCCGGAATGAGTTGGCTGCGTTTGATCGTAAAATAAATGCTCCGGCGACGGCTGGATTCATCCAAGGTCCCAGGCCCGAACGGGGTGGCATCGAGGGCACCGGTGATCCAGAGCAGGGTGTCGCGAATGGCCTCGGCTTCGAGCCTGCTTGGAACACGTCGAGACAGGAGTGAGTTGTTTGGGTCTTGCTGAGCCTTCGCCTCGGAGGGCGCTGAGGACTGGCGATAGGTGCGGCTAGTCATCATCAGGCGATGCAGGGGCTTGAGTCGCCAGCCCCCGCGGATGAGTTCGCCCGCCAGCCAATCGAGCAGTTCAGGATGCGAAGGTTTGCCCCCCTGGACGCCGAAATCATTGGGTGTGGCAACAAGCCCTTGACCGAAGTGGTGCTGCCATAGGCGGTTGACCATCACCCGGGCGAGCAAGTGACCCGCACCCTCACTGCTGTCGGTCATCCAGAGGGCCAGCGAGCGACGTCGGCCCGAATACGGGGCCCCAGTGGGTGGCTGCCAGCGCCAGTGAGATTCGGAGTCGGGCGACTTCATGAGCACTTGTAGAAAGCTCGGGCTGGCGACCCCGCGTTTTTGGTCGGCGCTGCCCCGATGCAAAAAATGGGTCTCTGGTAAGAAGTCTCCGCCCTGAGTGTGCATGCGAAGGGCCGGATAGCCCTCGCCGCACATGAGGACTTGCGTCAACTCGGGCTTGGGACGGTTTTTCTCGTGGGCTTGGAGCTTTTGGTGGGCCTGGCTCCAGCCCGCGTCCGAAGTCTTCCACCAATCCAATAGCGTCTTCCGTTCGCTGGCCGAGAACGAGGCGGGGCCGCTTCCTGGGGTCTTGAGTCGCTCGAACAGGCCGGCGATTCCGGCCGGAACGCCTTCGGAGTCGAACGGGGCTGCGGCCATTGAGGCCACCGAAATGCGCGGCCGTCCAATGTGGTGACGGCTATTAACCTTGAACTCCAATTCGACGCTCAAGCGGAGACCTCCAGCCATCCGGATTGGAGACTCGAAATCCACGATGGCGGCGTGTCGGGTGCCGAATTTTGGGTCCACCGCCCATCCCGTGTGCGGGTCGTTGTCCAATGATCCTGCGATGGACAGGTTACCGGTGTTTTGTTCGAAGGTGGCCCGAGGTCGCACCAAGCGGATCTCCTGCCGCTCGCCTCCCGACAACGGTTGGGCAAAGACCCGGATGCGGCTTAGCCCTAGGTTTCCATTGTCCGCCCGGCCGGGTCCGCCATGAGGTAGGCTCGGATCGGGCAGCGCCTCCAAGCGCAGCGATCGCAGCGTCGGGCTCGGGCTTTGTCCGATGACGGTGTAAGTATCGTGGTCGGCGTTCTTGCCCTCGGCCAGGAAGGACCCGTCGGCCATTGCCTTGAAGCTGGCGCCGCCTAAAGATTTCCAGACGGGGGACTCCAGCAATTCCCAGTCGGCCGCAACTTTCGGTGCTGCCCCGGATCCCAGCCACGTCTCGAAGTGCTTGGGGAGCACGGATTGCTCGTACTGAGTGAGTTCGGCCTGATATTGGGCGTGGTCGGCCTCAAAGGCGGCCAATCGTCGCTGGGTCTGTTCCGGATTGAGGTCGAGTTGCCGCTGACTGCGGACGGTGGTGGTGAAGGTCGACAGCATGCGGTAGTAATCCCGGTTGGGGATGGGGTCGAACTTGTGGTCATGGCATCGGGCGCACCCCACGGTCATACCGAGCATGGCAGAGGTCGTGGTGGACAGCATGTCGTCCATTGCGTCGTAGCGGGTCCGCTCCACCTCGTTGGCGGTGATTTGCGTGGGGAACACCCCGGCTCCAAGAAACCCGGTGGCCATGAGTGCGAGTGGGTTCCCTGGCTCGAACTCGTCACCGGCCAACTGCCACTGCACGAATTGGTCGTAGGGCATGTCGGCATTCAGAGCCTTGATGACAAAGTCCCGGAAGTGATGAGCTCCCGGTCGGTCGTAGTCGTGTTCGAAGCCGGAGCTTTCGGCGAATCGGGCCACATCTAACCAATGGCGCGCCCAGCGTTCGCCGTGCTGAGGTTGGGCCAGCAGCGTGTCGATCGCTCGTTCCCACGCTCCCGGGGCAGAATCTAGTTCAAAGGCCTCCAGAGCAGCCGGGGTAGGGGGCAGGCCGAGCAAATCGAAGGAGGCCCGACGGAGCTGGGTGCGCCGATCGGCCTCGGGATTGAGCGAGAGGTTTTTCTCCACTAGGCGGGCCTGGATGAAGGCATCGATCGGGTGGGAGCCTGCGGACGGGACCTCGGGAGGCGTGACCCGGGCCAGCGTTTGGTAGGGCCATCCGGTGAAGGGTTTGAGCGTCTTTGAATCGGACCCAGACTGGGTTCCGCTGGAGCGTCCGGCAATGAGCGAGCCGTCATAGGGGGCTCCGTTGTGGATCCACTCGGAGAGGGCTCGGACCGAAGCTTCGGGCAAAGGCTCTCCTTTGGAGGGCATATGAGGCTTGTCCGTGCGGGAGACCAAGCGGACTAGCTTGCTGCCCGGTCCGTCAAACAGACGAATGGCCAGACCCTCGGCTCCGCCCTTCAAAAGGTCTTCGCGGCTGGCCAGACTGAAGTCGCTTTGTGTTTTTTCGCCACCGTGGCACTTCAGGCAGTGCGTGGTCAGGAGCGGTCGAATTTCTTTTCGGAACTGTTCAAGGCCGCGGGTGAAGCGTTCGGCGTGGTCCGCTGGAAAGGGAACTGCGGGTTCGGCGGCGGCCAATCGAAGGATTCCGACTAGAAGCTCGAGTATTACTGCAAATGGGCCGGAAAACCGCACCAGGCGTAGAGAGACAGTCATGGCATCGGGAGAGTCGGTGAGTCTGGTTTTGTTGGAGCCCAGGATGCAACTCCGGGATGAATGGATCGAAGGTCAATCTTTGGCATCCACTTCCGGTGGGGGGTTCTGATAGTCTTCATCACGTGATCGCTGATTATCTTGACCAGTGCCGCAGTCTTCTGGACACGGCCGTCGCCCAAGAGGAGACCATCGCGGAGGCTGCGAACCTCTTTGCCGAGACCATCCTGGCTGGCCGAATGGTGCATTGTTTTGTCTCCGGGCATAGCCGCATCCTCGTTGAGGAAATGTGGCCCCTCTACGGATCGTTCCCCGGGTTTAACCCCATCGTGGAGCTCTCCCTGAGCTTCCACAACCTCGTGGTGGGTGCCAATGGACAGCGGCAGGCGATGTTCCTGGAGAATGTCCACGGATTGGCCGCCCGCATCCTCCGCAACTACGACCTTTCCCCTAAGGATACCGCCCTGG
>JAPLUH010000050.1 GCA_026397675.1 Verrucomicrobiota bacterium | reverse complement strand
CCGGATCAGCAACGGTGACCGAGGTCTGGGGAGAGTTTTATTGGGCGGTACGCCTGGGCGAACGCACCCTTCTTTCCGACTACATTGCTCCGCCGAACATCCTTTCCTCGGAGCAGTATCCAGAACTAACCGAGGTAACCTGGTCTCAGGGCCACTATCTGGAACCGGAGATGGTCTTCAGCGCCTTCGGCCTGACCGGACCTCCGCGAGAACGCTCAGGAACCTACCTCAACCAACCCAACCCGCATGCCGAAAAGGGCCGCACCCTGCGCTGGCTGCTGCCGGTGTTCGGGATTCTCTGGCTGCTCATTTCGCTCATCAGTGCGGGCACCAAAGCCAATGAGTCGGCCTTCCGGGAGGTGTTTACATTCGATTTGTCCGGCACCAACAAGACGCGGGTCTCGGCCCCGTTCCGTATCGCGGGCAGCCACCCTCAGTCGCTGCAATTTGATTTCATCGCTCCAGTGAACCAATCCTGGGTCGAACTGGACGTGGATCTGGTGAACACCCAGACCAAGGCTGTCCGCGAACTCTCACTGGGCGCGGAGTACTGGAGTGGCAACGACGAGGGCGAATACTGGTCGGAAGGCTCCCAGCAGGCCACCGAACTCATCCCGGCCGTCGAACCGGGCGAGTACCAACTAGTCATGGACATCGACGGTTCCCCCGAACTGGGCCAAGCCGAATTCCGCATCGAAATCACCCGCGATGTAATGGTTTGGAGCAATGTCCTCCTCGGTCTGATTCTGCTGTTTGCCTACCCGCTCTTCCGCTGGATCCGCGAACATGCCTTTGAGCGGGAGCGCTGGTCCCTCAGCGACCACTCACCTTACACCCCTATCACAACGAGTTGGGACAGCGATTCGGACGACGACTAACCGGCCCCTCATCTTCCCACCATGCGCATCAAAACCCCCGTTTACCTGGCCTTTGGAACGGCCCTTTGCCTTTATCTGGCGGCTGCCGGACGCAATGGCTACAGCCTCATGAAGACCTTTTCCCCCTCGCGCCTCCTGCCTCACTCCCCAGCCACCCAACACAAATAACCCATGAGTCTCTTCGACTTCGTCCCCCCCTTCGCCACATTCGTACCCGCCCTGGTCAACAGCGTCGTGTTCTCGGTCATCGGCCTGGTGACCTTCTTGGTATGTTTTTTCATCGTCGACAAGCTGACTCCCGGAGAACTCTGGAAGGAATTGGTGGAACGGAAAAACACGGCTGTGGCCATCTTCTTTGGCTGTCTGGCCCTCGGCATGAGCCTTATCATCGCTGCCTGCCTCCACGGATAGTCGGTCCGCCTTCTGGCACCGCATGAACGATCGCGCCTCTCGCCTCCTGCTCCTGGGGAGCGTGTTTGTCATCGCCACCTGCGGGTTGGTCTATGAGTTAATTGCCGGCACCATCGCCAGCTACCTCCTCGGCGATTCCATCACGCAGTTCTCCACGGTGATCGGCGTCTACCTGTCCGCCATGGGAGCGGGCTCATGGCTCTCCAAATTCATCGACCGGCACGAAGGGTGGATTTTTGTTCAGGTCCAACTGCTCATTGGACTCATCGGGGGCTGCTCGGCGGCCCTGCTGTTTCTGCTCTTCCCGATCGTCACGTCCTTTCGGGTGCCGCTGTACGGGCTTATCTTCCTGGTGGGTATGCTCGTCGGGCTGGAAATCCCCCTGCTCTTGCGATTGCTCAAGGACCGCATTGAATTCAAGGACCTCGTCGCCCGGGTTTTCACCTTCGACTACATTGGAGCGCTACTGGCGTCACTGCTCTTCCCATTGGTCCTCGTGCCGCACCTGGGGTTGGTGCGCTCCAGCTTCCTCTTTGGCATGCTCAATGTGGTCGTGGGGCTCATGAGCGCCTGGCTGCTCATTCCGCGCGGACCGCAACGCCGCCTCCTTTCAGTGAGCGGATTCCTGCTGCTGGGGGGCCTGTTGGTGGGATTCATCGCCTCCGAACGCCTCATGGCGTGGTCGGAACGCTCGGCCTACACCGATACGGTTATTTACGCCAAGTCGTCCCCCTACCAGCGCATCGTGCTCACACGCAACGGGGCGGACCTTCGACTGCACCTCAACGGCAACTTGCAATTCAGCTCGCGCGACGAATACCGATATCATGAAGCACTAGTGCACCCGGGATTGGCTCGACTGCACACGGCCCGTTCAGTGCTGGTGCTCGGGGGCGGTGATGGATTGGCAGTCCGTGAAATCCTCCGGTATCCCAACGTGCAAAAAATCACATTGGTAGACCTCGACGGCGACATCACTCGACTCTTCAAAACGCAACCGCTGTTGACCCGGCTCAACGGGAATGCGCTGAACGCGCCGACGGTCTCCGTGGTGAACGCCGATGCCTTTACTTGGTTCGCGACTAACCGTCAGCGCTTCGACTTCGTGGTCGCCGATTTTCCGGACCCCTCGAATTTCAGTCTCGGAAAACTATACACCACGACCTTTTTCCAGCGCGTCCGCTCGACGTTGGAACCCGACGGAGCCTTGGTCGTCCAATGCACCTCACCCTATGTCGCCCGAAGGACCTTCTGGTGCGTGAACGAAACCCTCCGCGCCTCCGGTTTTTCGCACACGGCCCCCTATCACCTCTACGTACCCAGCTTCGGCGAATGGGGCTTTATCCTCGCTTCTGATCACCCTCTAGATGCCCCGCTGCAACTGCCGACCGGACTGCGCTACCTGAACGAGAACTCCACCCGGAACTTGTTCGATTTTCCGCCCGACATGACGGCGGTCCCCGTCGAGGTGCATCGCCTGAACAACCAAATGCTCGTGCGCTACTTCGAGGAGGAGTGGGCCCACTATGTCCATTGACTCGAGCATGATCCCGGCATCGCCCCACAACGACGGCCCATGCGGACACACCCATCGCTCGACACGACGGCAATTCCTCGCCACAGCGGCGGTGGGTGCGAAAGTGGCCGCGACAATTGCTGCAACGGCCACGGGGTCAGCCTTTACTTGGGGCGGATGCATCGGAGCGCCGTCGTTTGGGGGCGAAATTGTGGGTCCAGATCGAGTCCTGGGGCACCGATTGCGCGATCGGGACCTGCCGCCGCCCGATACTTCCGAACGGCACAACGTGGTGATCCTAGGTGGCGGAATCGCCGGATTGTCCGCCGCACGGTCGCTGGCTCAACGCTCCATCCGCGACGTGGTGGTGTTGGAACTTGAAAGCGAAACCGGTGGCAATTCTCGCAGCGGCATTACTGCCGTTTCAGCTCATCCGTGGGGAGCCCACTACCTGCCCTTGCCCGGTCCGCAGGCGCCGGAAGTCCTGAAACTCTTGCAGGAACTCGGAGTGATCACTGGTCACGATGCTCTCGGACGCCCGATCTACCGTGAGGAATTTCTCTGCCACGATCCGGCCGAACGACTGTTCGTTCACGGACGCTGGCAAGAGGGTCTGATCCCCCAACTGGGTCTCGACGCCGGCGAACGGGATCAAGTGACCGCCTTCCTGGCCCGCATGGAGAGCTTGAGGCGCTGCCTCGGTTCGGACGGTCTTCCTGCCTTTGCCATTCCGGTCGACCGAAGTTCTCAAGATCCCAGCCTGCTGGCGTTGGACCGCATCACCATGGCCCAGTGGATGGACCGCGAAGGATTTCGAGCCGCGGCCCTCCGCCGGTATGTGAACTATTGCTGCCGCGACGATTTCGGAACCGGCCTCACCCAAGTCAGCGCCTGGGCCGGAATTCATTACTTTGCTGCCCGATCCGGGGTCGCGGCCAACGCACCCAGTCACTCGGTGCTCACCTGGCCTGAAGGCAATGGGTGGCTGGCGGCGCGCCTGCGGGAACAGGTAACACCCGCCCAGATCCGCACCCGGCACGCCGTCTTCGGCATTCGGCCCCATGATCACGGAGCCGAAATCGACGTCTTCGATGCGACCCTCGGGCGCTCCCTGCGCATCGAATGCCGGGCGCTCATCGTGGCCACACCGCGGTTCGTGTACCGGAGGCTCCGCGGCCTTCCGCCCGATTCCGTGGCGCAGTACCCACCGTGGATGGTGGCCAATCTGACCCTGAATTCCCGGCCCGAGTCCCAGGGCATGCCCCTGTGCTGGGACAACGTGATCGATGGATCGCCCGGACTGGGCTACGTGCATGCCGGCCACCAAAGCCTGAGCTCTCATTCGAAAGGAACGGTCCTGACTTATTATCGCCCCTTGGACCATGCGGACCCATCGACGGCCCGAGGTGAGGCCCTCAAGGCCGACTGGTCGCACTGGAGCGATCTCACGCTCGCCGACCTTTCGGTGGCCCATCCAGATCTCCGTGGCCGACTCGAACGCCTCGATGTCCACGTCTGGGGACACGGCATGATCGCGCCGTCACCGGGTTTTCTGTGGGGACACCGCCTCACCGCCATGACCCATCGCGACGGAGTGGTGCACTTTGCCCACTCGGACATGTCCGGCATCTCCCTTTTCGAGGAGGCCTACATTCGGGGCCTCCGCGCCGCCGATGCGGTCTACCAGCAGCTTCAGACCACGGCCTGAAATGAATCCCATCGCCCCGATCTCCCCGAAACGCCGTCCCTCCACGAAGGCTCTGTGCCAGCACACCTTGCTCGAATTCCACGGTTGCGATGCGGAGGTCTTGAGCCGGGTTCGGACCATCCGTGAGCGAATGCTGGCCGCCGTCACCGCCGCCAATGGGACCATCGTGAAACCCGTCTTCCACGAATTCAGCCCCTGGGGTGTGAGCGGCGTGGTGGTCATCGCCGAAAGTCATGTGACCATCCACACGTGGCCAGAACACGGCTATGCGGCCGTGGACATTTTTTCGTGCAGCCGAAAGCTGCGCCACGCGGTGGTGCGCGAGACCTTGCGCCGATCATTGAAGGCGCAGTCGGTCACCGCCCAGCGATTGAGTCGCGGCCTCGTTCCACCGGGATCGATGGCTCAACGACTCACAGGCAAGGCGAAGGCCACATAAGCATCGCCGCTGGGCGTGCCCATCTTGCCACCGCCACAGGCGATCACCACGTACTGACGTCCGCCCACCGAGTACGTCGCCGGGGTGGCATAGCCTCCGGCGGGCAGAGGTGATTTCCAGAGTTCCTGCCCCGTCTTGCGGTCGAAGGCCCGCAAGTGCGCATCTCGACTGGCCGCGATGAAGACCAATCCTCCGGCCGTCACCAACGGACCGCCGTAGTTTTCGGTGCCGGTGGGCGGCACTCCTTGCGCAGTCAATTCCTTGAACTCCCCCAGCGGTACCTTCCACCGAATAGAACCCGTATTGAGATCGATAGCATTGAGGGTTCCCCATGGCGGCTTGACCGCAGGATAGCCATTGGTGTCGAGCCAGCGGTTGTAGCCGGTCATAGAATACGGGATGAGCCCCAAGGCATCGGCCCCGCCGGCCCCGGACCGCCCGCCACCCGCCGAAGCCCCCTCGGCCCCAGCCGGCTCCGCTTCGCCCCGCACGAAGGCCACTAGACGCGCACGCTGCCCTTCGGTCAGAAAATCAAAGGCCGGCATCACTCCCTTGCCCGTCTGAAGCAACTTCAGCAGGTCTGCGGTTTGGAGACGTTTCTCGACCCCGACCAATGACGGGACGTTCTGGCCTGGATTGCCCTGCCGTTCCGAACCGTGACACACCGCACAAATCTGCTGGAACAACGCCGCGCCGGAGGCCGCCGATTCCCCGTCCTTCCGGCGAGTTTCCACCATGGTCAGGATCCACGGCATCTCGTTGCCGTTGACGTAGAGAACCCCGTCCGGATCGGTCGCCGCACCGCCCCATTCCGCACCCCCATCGAAGCCAGGGAATACAATGGACCCCTCACGGCTGGGCGGTTGGAAGGGCGCATGCGGCCGGATCCGCGAAAACCGTTCTAAGACTTGCCGGTGAGAACTCGGCGAAATATCGGTGATTTCGTTGTGGGTAAACAACTGCCGCGAGAACGGCGGCGGACGCAATGGCACCGGCTGCGTGGGCCACGCCGACTCTCCGGAGAGATCGGAGCTAGGCACCGGGACTTCCTGAATCGGGAACAGCGGCCGGCCGGTTTGTCGATCGAACACGAACACATGGCCTGATTTGGTCACCTGCGCGACGGCATCGATGCGTTTCCCCTGATGGGTCACCGTCACCAAATTGGGGGGCGCGGGCAGATCTCGGTCCCAGAGGTCGTGGTGGACGAACTGAAAATGCCACAGCCGCTGGCCCGTCTGAGCATCGAGGGCAATGAGGCAATTGGCGTAAAGGTTCTGTCCCATCCGGTTACCTCCCCAGAAATCGAACGCCGCCGAACCCGTCGGGCAGAACACGATCCCCCGAGCCTCATCGAGGGCGAAGCCCGTCCACACATTGGCGCCGCCGACGGAGCGGTAGGCCTCGGGCGGCCAAGTCTCATGGCCCGCCTCACCGGGCTGGGGGATAGTGTTGAAACGCCACGCCAGTTTTCCGGTGCGGATGTTGAAGGCTCGTACCGGACCCGGAGCCGCGGGAGCGGGACCTTCGCCCAGGCGCATGCCCATGATGAGGAGGTCTTTGAAGACCACCCCGGGAGTCGTCGCCTGAAGGGACAGGCCCGAAGCATCGCGTCCGAGTTCCTGCTTCAAGTCGATAGACCCCTCCTGACCAAAACTGGGAATGCGCTGTCCGGTCACCGCATCAATGGCATGAAGAAAGTGATCATTGGCGTAAAGGATGCGTCGGTCGGAGCCCTCGGCCCAATAGACCAGCCCCCGATTGACCCCGCTCTTGGTGATGCCCTTGCACGCAGCCGGATCAAACCGCCATTTCTGAACACCGGTGGTGGCATCGAGCGCGAAGAGTTTGAGGTCGGGCGTCGTGCCGTAAACGACCCCATCAATCACCAACGGATTGCATTGGATTTGCGAACGGTTCTGCGCGTCCGATCCACCGCTACGATAAGTCCAGGCTACTTGCAACCGCGCGACATTCTTGGCTTGGATTTGCTCACTGCGCGAATAATGGCTGCTGGCCGCATCCCCCAAATACACGGGCCAATCCACGGTGCCCGGCGAGGCGCCCGCCACGCGGAAGGCCATCACTATCGCACACATCCCGGTCATCCATCCTCGTCGTTGTTGCTTCATGCAAAATTAGTTCAGTCGATTGTCCCGGAACCACGCCGCGCTGCTATCGAGCATCAGCCGGTTGCGACCGCCCCGGTGCGCGGACTGCCCAGCCAAGGCCGCAGACACCGCGGGAATCGTCCGAGGAAAATACGGATCCACGGCCAACTCCACTGCGGAGAGTCCATCGGGCGGTGGCGTGGTGGAGTTGAGCAGCGAGGCCCTGAAATCCTCCAGCGCCGAATCCGGGGTCTTGTTCCAGAAATTATCCAAAGGCACGACGGCATCCGCCCGATCAAAACGCCAAAGCCAGAACCCGGTGCGTTGGCGGATGCCATTGCTCGAAACCGTCTGAAGCACCTGAGTCGCCTGACCGAGCGGACGATTGCCCAAGGCGGGGCACATCCCTGCCCCGCCTCCCGATTGGGCGAGGGCCTCGAAGGTCCAACCCGCGCGCGGGTCCGATGGGGGCCAGTCGGTCCAGGGCCGGTAACCCAACGACAACTTCAAGTCACGGCGATCGGGCAAATGGTCCTGCTGGTCTCCCAAGTACAAAGCAAAACCGAGGCCCAATTGGTGCAACTGAGACAAACAAGCCACGCGCACCGACTTGGCCCGCGCCGCCGCCAGAGCCGGTAAAACGAGGGATGCCAGCACTGCAATGATGGCCACCACGACCAGCAATTCGATCAGGGTGAAGCCATC
>JAPLUH010000321.1 GCA_026397675.1 Verrucomicrobiota bacterium | reverse complement strand
TACTCGTGCCACAGTCCGTCATTTCGGATCACAAAGGCTCGGCTGTTGCTCTCCGAAAAATTGGTCCCGTAATAAATCTGACCCATCGGATCGGCAGTCGATCGCATCCGGATCGTGACCGTCACCCATTGATCCGGTGGAAAGTCCACCGGTGGCCCGGTGAGGTTCGGGTCCGAAGCAGTGACGGTCATCGTCCAACCTTCCCGAGTGATGCGGTCGTGGGTCACTCCGGCGTTGGTTGTCCAACCCTGGGTTCCCCGGGCAAAGTCCCAGAATGCTCGGACGCCCTCGCCGCGGGCAGCCAACGCGAGCCAAACGAGACACCCCGCCAAGAGAAACCCACTGCGGCAACTCGTCATCAAAACCGAGCCTCCGGAGAAACGTCGAGGGGATGAAGGGCTGATCATTGGGGCAACGGGTCGTCGGGGTGGGGTTGGAAGTTTTTGGGAACTAAAAAGGGCTCGCCCCCTTACCTGTGCCGTAGATCAAGTGAGCAGGGCGTCGACGGGTTTTCCTTTTCCGTCTTTGGTGACGTAAAACGGGCGGCCTTCTGTGACGTAGTTGGTGTCGGCACGGATGCCGAGCGCCTTGTAGATCGTTGCATACGCGTCGATGAGTGGGACTGGGTTCTCGACGGCGAGCATCGGATGGTGCTGAGCGGTTTTTCCATGGACGTATCCCTTTTTGAATCCGCCACCAAAGAAGGTCATGCAGTTGCAACTGCTGAAGTGGCCGTGGAAACCGTACATTTTCTCATTGGCGATAATGAGATCCTCTCCGGTATGCCGCTCGGCAAAGCCTTCCGTTTCGGAACCGGCCGACGGCGCACTGGCGATGGTTCGACCAAATTCCGTCATGATGCAGACGAGGGTTCGCTCCAGTAGGCCGCGCTGTTTCAAATCGCGAATGAGTTGGGCGATGGAGCCATCGATTTGGCGCTTCATTTCCTTCATGCGCCGGTGGCCGTTCTCGTGCATGTCGAATCCCTGAAAAGGGCCATACTGATACTCGACTTGCACAAAGCGGGCGCCCCGTTCCACCAAGCGTCGGGCCAGGAGCAGCCCGTTGCCGAAACGGCCGCCATTGAAATATCCCGGGTCGAGCTGCTCGGAGGCGGCAATTTTGGGTTGGTACGCAGCGATGACTTCTGGCGTTTCCTCTTGAGCGAAGTCGAAAGCGGCCTTCACCGGGGAATCCATCATCGCGCGGGCTTCTTCCAAGGTCTTGAGGTGCTCTTGAGCCTTGGGAGAATCACGGAGCTCCTGGGTTGAAAGGCCGGCGATTTTCTTGAGCAATCCTTGGCGGCGGTCGAGACGATCCACCGTCATTCCGGCGGCCGCAGTGAGTGTCGCCATGCCCTTGGAAGGATCGGGCACCATGAATGGAGCGTGGTTCACGCCATAGAATCCCGGCCCCAGGTATTCACTAATGAAGAGTCGCTCGGCGTCCGAGGTGTCGATGTCCCGGCCGATATAAATGTACGGCGGCACCGCAGGATTGCGGCGACCCAGTGTGCGACCTATCACCGATCCAATGCTCGGAGCTTGGACCCCCACCGGAAACAGGTAGCTGGTCATGGCGTAATGTTGCGCCTTGAGATGAATGGCCCCGAATTTGGTGTCGTTGGTGAGGCTGCGCAGAAGGGTGCCTTGATCCATCACCGAGGCGATGGACTCCAATCCCTCT
>JAPLUH010000508.1 GCA_026397675.1 Verrucomicrobiota bacterium | reverse complement strand
TCCATTTCTACAATTCCAGCAAGATGGTCCGGGACCGGATGGATGCGTTTCTGCATCCGGAATTCTTTCCTCAGACTACGGGCTCCCAAGCTCTCAAGTCGCTGGCGGCTCTGCGGGAGGGCGGGCTGGAAGGCGTCGGGCTGGGATCCGGAGTCATCAAACTCACCATCCCGGAACAGCACACCGACTTCATTCTTCCGGTCATCGGTGAAGAGTTAGGCCTTTTCTTCACGCTGGGCGTGCTCATCGCCTTTGTCGTCATCCTGCTCTGCTCGGCGCGGATCGCCTCACGGGCAGCAGACGTCGAAGGACGACTACTGGCCGGCGGAATCGGTTTCCTCATCGCCTGCCAGGCGATGATCAACATCGCAGTGGTGACCAACTCAATGATCAACAAGGGCATGCCACTGCCCTTCGTCAGCCGCGGAGGTTCCAGCGCAGTCAGCATGCTGGCGCTCGTAGGACTTCTTCTCTCCATCGCCCGCCGGGCTCCGGAGACGTCGCAGGCACCTCGCCCCAGCGGAAGCAATCCATTCGAACTCTCAGAATTGGAATCCCTGCCTGCCCAATGAGATCCAACCCTGGCTCTAATACCCACGTCGCCATCGCCTGCGGAGGAACCGGTGGACACCTGTTTCCGGGCCTGGCTGTCGGCCGGGAACTGGGGTCTCGCGGAGCCCAGGTCACGCTGCTAATTTCGCCCAAAGAGGTCGATCAGGCGGCTGTTCGAGGATTAACCGGCATCCAAATAGCGACTCTACCGGCGGTGGGTCTGCAGGGCCGCAACTACGGAGCATTCCTCTTAGGATTCGCCCGCGCTTGGCAATCCGCCCGACGACAATTCTCCAACCGCACTCTTTTTCAGCGACCGCCGGACGCCATTCTCGGAATGGGCGGCTTCACGGCCGCACCACCGATGCTAGCAGGGCGTCAATTGGGCGCAGCGACCTTCCTCCACGAATCCAATACCATCCCTGGACGAGCCAACCGGCTGATGGTCCCCTGGACCCGCGAGGCCTTCACCGGTTTCGATGAGACCGTCGCCCGCCTAAGAAATACCCGCGTGACCTGCACCGGTACGCCCATTCGGGAGAACATCTCCCAGTTGCGCCACCATCACGACCCTCGCTCAGCCAAGGCGTGCCTCGGTCTCGACCCAGACAAACCCGTACTCCTCATCACCGGCGGCAGTCAGGGGGCCCGCGGCCTTAATCAGTGGGTTTGCGCCGCCCTACCAGGATTGGCGACCGCCGCTCCTAACCTTCAATTTATCCACCTCTCGGGGGCCCCCGATGAGGCGACCGTCGTCGCGGCCCACCACCCGCTGGGTCGGCGATCGATGGTCCGCCCGTTCCTCCAAGAAATGCATCTGGCCCTGGCCGCAGCCGACGCAGTGATTAGTCGAGCTGGGGCTTCATCGCTGGCCGAGTTGGCGGCCCTGCGGATTCCGTCGATCCTAATCCCGCTGCCGACGGCCCAAGACAATCACCAGTTCCACAATGCCAACGCGCTAGCCCGATGCGGAGCGGCCGTGTTGCTTTCCCAATCCAACCCCGATCCAGAACGACTCCAATCGGAGGTCCTGGCCCTGCTCCACAACACTGCTTTGCGGGCCTCTATGCAGCGGGCGTTGGTCGAGATTGATCGCCCTGAGGCAGCCTCACTCATTGCCGAGAGCATTCTCGAACACCTTCGCCAACCCTTCACCCAAGCCGTCCGCACGACCACTGCCTCACGCGCCCGGCCTACGGACCCTCGCTGGATTCCCTTCAAGGAGGCTGCATGAACACTCCGCTCCGACTTAGCCAGGAACCGGTCAGTCCAGCCATTGAAGCGGCCGCCGCGCATGCCGAGGACATTTCCAACGCCTTCCGTGACTTACAAATCGTCTTACCGCCTGAAACCATCGTCCGGCGCGACGAACCGCTGGCCCGACGGACCACGCTTCGGGTGGGTGGCCCGGCCGATCTGTATATTGAACCGAGCTCCGACAACGCGCTAGCGAGCACACTGGAGATTGCCCATCTGCGCGGCATTCCTTTGTTTCTGCTGGGCCGTGGTTCCAACCTATTGGTCCGCGATGGAGGTATCCGAGGGATTGTGCTTTCTCTGTCCCACCCCCACTTCTCGCGCATCGAACTGGCCGGTGAACGGATCACCGCCGGCGCTGGAGCCCGACTCAAGAACATCGCTCACGAAGCTCGACGTGCCGGACTCGGCGGCGTGGAATTTTTCGAAGGCATCCCCGGCTGTCTAGGTGGCGCCCTGCGAATGAACGCCGGCGCCATGGGAGCATGGACCTTCGACAGCCTAGAAGAATTGCGCTGCATGAGTCCCTCAGGACAAATCCTGACATTGCCCGCCCAAGAGGTGCCCGTGGAGTACCGGGCTTGTCCGTTGCTGAGAACCCACATTGCGCTGGGGGCGGTCCTCCGCGGCCGTCCCGACACTGCTGAGGTCATCCGCGCCAAGATGGACCAGTTCTCCAGCAAACGGTGGACCAGTCAGCCCAATCAACCGAGCGCCGGCTGCACCTTCAAAAATCCGCAACCCACCCTGCCGGCGGGACGCCTGCTCGATGAACTGGGCCTCAAAGGCGCCCGCGTCGGGGATGCCATGGTCAGCGACGTCCATGCCAACTTCTTTGTGAATCTGGGTCAGGCACGGGCTGCAGACATCCTCGAATTAATCGAACAAGTCCGCACCCGCGCCCGTGAACTCCGGGGTATTGAACTGGAGACCGAAGTGGAAATCGTCGGCGAAGACGCATGAGCCCCCCCCTCCACATCACCGTCTTGCGCGGAGGCCCCTCGGCAGAACGAGAGGTCTCGCTCCGCTCGGGCGCCGCCGTCGCTTCGGCACTGAGGTCCCTCGGGCACCACGTGGACGAAGTGGACCCCATCCCGGGTAATTTGCAGATACCCGCCGGCACCCAAGTGGTTTTCCTAGCGTTGCACGGCACCTACGGCGAGGACGGCACCGTCCAGTCGGAACTCGAAGAACTAGGACTACTCTACACCGGTTGCGGCGTGTCGGCCTCGCTCTACGCCTTCGACAAGATCCTAACCAAACGTCGCTGCCTAAGGGCCGGTGTCGGTACGGCCCGATTCGAGCGGTTCATTAACACCTCGGCCCAGTGGCCAGAAGGCTGGCAAACGCCGGTCGTCCTGAAACCCACCCGCCAGGGATCGAGTGTAGGGCTTCAGTTCGTTGACCGCGTCGAAGACTTTTCCCGTGCGCTCGCTGAGGCGCTGGGTCATGGCGGTGAGGTCTTGATGGAAGAGCGCATCGTCGGGCGAGAGACCACCGTGGGTATTCTCGAGGGATTAGCGCTCCCCGTGGTGGAAGTCCGCCCCAAGTCGGGCTCCTACGACTACAACAACAAGTACACCGCCGGACGAACGGACTATTTCTGTCCTGCGGACCTCGAACCGGCCGTCACCCACCAAATTCAGCAAGCGGCGCTGGCTGCGTTCAACGCCATCGGAGGCCGAGACTATGCCCGAGTCGATGTGATGGTGCGTCCGGACGGATCACCAGTGGTCCTCGAGGTCAATACGCTGCCGGGCATGACCGAAACGAGCCTGCTTCCCAAGGCGGCCGCCGCCGCCGGCATCTCATTCCCGCAACTGTGCGACCGCATGGTGCAACTCGCCCTCCGCAGACAGTCGAACTCCTGAATACCCATGTTCGGCCGATCTCACGAAAACCGCAGGCGCCCCAAAGGAGGCACCGTTCTCCAAGCGAAGCTGTCGGCCGATGCATCCGGTGACGCTCACCCCGGATTGCGTCGCTGGATCATCCGAACCTCAGTACTTCTCACGCTCATGGCCTCGGTGGCGGTGGGCGGATGGTGGCTTCGCGAAAATTGGATCAACCGCATCCCGGCACTGGCCATTCGCGAAGTCATTGTTGAGGTCGACGGGGTGCTCTCACCCGAGGAGGTTCGCCGCCTAGCCGGTGTTCCACTGGGCCGAAACATTCTCTCAGTAGATCTTCCCCAACTGCGGGATCGCCTGCAGAACCACCCCCGTATCGCCTCGGCCCGCATCATCGCTGAATTCCCCGGTAGCCTGCTCATTCGCATCCGGGAGCGGCTTCCGCTAGTCGCCGTCGAGCCCTTGTCGAAGAACGGGCTCCAAGCCCGATACCTCCTCGACGAATCGGGCCATCTGCTCCTGCCCCTAGATTCCTCCAGCGCTCCCACTGAGGCTGTGGCAGCCGAATCGGCTCTACCGGTGCTCATCGGCTATCATGCCCAGCGGCCCACCGCCCAAGCCGACACACTTCGGGCGCTCGAATTCGTCAAGACCTACGAATTAGCTCAACCCGGATCACTGCCTGACATCCGATCGATCTCCATCGCCGAGCCCGGTGTTCTGATGGTAACCACCGACACCTCGGCGGAGATCACCTTCGCGGCTCGCGATTACGGCACCCAACTTCAGCGCTGGGGCGATATCTTGAATCAGCTCAAGGAGCTTAAAGAATCGCGAATGATCCAGAGTCTGGACCTCAGCGTCTCCCAGAACTCCCCTATCCGCTGGAACACCCCTCCATCGGTGCCCACTCCGTCTGAAGCCCCTGAACGGGGCAGCCGTCTCAAACCCAAACGTATCCCCCGACGATCCCATGTTTAAGGACTCCCCAATCCTGGTCGGCCTCGAGATCGGAACCTCGAAGATTTGCGCCGCCATCGGCGAGGAAAATGAGCGCGGCGAATTTACACTCCTCGGAATCGGGCAGTCTAAATCGCATGGGGTCCGCAAAGGTGAAATCGTTGATCTAGCTAAAGCGCAGGAGGATGTCCGCTCAGCATTGGGCAATGCCGAGGAGCAGGCCCAGGTGACGGTCCGCAATTTATTCCTCGGGGTCTCCGGCCGCCACATTGAGGGATTTAATAACACCGGAATGCATCCGGTCGCGTCGGACGACCGTCTGGTCACCCCGCAAGATGTGGCCGATGCCGCCAACAATGCCAAGGCCATCACCCTGCCTGCTGAGCACACAATCCTGCACACGATTCGCCAGCGTATTTGCGTCGATGGGGTCGAGGTCTCCGACAACCCAGCCGGCATGCTGGGTCGCAAGGTCGAGGCGCACGTTCATGTCATCTACGGCAATTCCCTGCGAATCCAGAACTCAATGCGGCTGGTCCAATCGCTTTCAATCGAGGTGAACCAACCGGTCTTCAATGGCTTGGCCAATGCACAAGCCGTCTTAACCCCTGAAGACAAGGAAAACGGGGCTCTGGTCATCGACATCGGGGGTGGGGCCACCGAATTTGTCTTTCAGCAGGGCCAGGCTATTCGCCATTCCGGGGTCTTTGCCCTCGGTGGTGACCACCTCAGCAACGACATCGCTTTGGGACTGAAGATCAACATTGCCTTAGCCGAAAGTCTCAAGATCCGGCATGGCAGTGCTGTGGTCGCGGCCGGCAGCCAAGGACAGATGGTCCCGCTGAGTGAAAACGACCTAGGCCTGTCCCATCGGGAGGTCAGCCTCGAACACCTCCACCGCATTATGTCCATTCGGCTGCAGGAACTCTTCGAGCTCATCGCCGAGCGTTGCGCTGAGAATTGCCTCCTCGACGAGGCACGGGCCGGAGTTTTCCTGTCCGGAGGATGCTCCCACATTCCTGGTATCGACACGTTGGCTCAACGCATTTTCCGACTCCCGATCACCCGAGGCACCTCCCGCAATATCACCGGCAATTCTGCCACCCTGTCCCATCCGGAATTCGCAACTGCCATCGGCATCGCTCGGTATGGCGGCATGCGCCAGCGCAACCGGCCACGCCCCCGCTTCAGCATCCGCGATGTCCTGCCCTTCCTCCGCTAACCCTTCGCCACACACCTCCATGAACGATGCCTCGATTCGCTTCATCGCCGTCGGACACGCGGGCGCCCAGATCCTGAGCGGCCTGCGCGCGCGTTCCGGAAGCCCTCTCGAATGCGCCCACGCGGACACCAGCCCTGAATCTCTGCGAATCTCTCCCATCGACCGGAAGATCACGCTCGGGCTTTCGGTCAGTCACGGCCTCGGTGCCGGCGGCGATCCGGAGATCGGGCGACTGAGCGCTGAGAGCGACCTTTCCTCCATCCACGAGTTCACTCAAGGAGCCCGACTGGTCTTCGTCATCACCGGACTTGGCGGCGGAACCGGTTCTGGGGCCGCTCCAGTCATTGCACGGGCCGCGCGCGAGTTCGGAGCACTCGTTCTGGTGATCGCCACAACCCCCTTCGACTTCGAACGCCGCCGACTCCAGTACGCCCAAGAAGCCCTCGATCGTCTGCGCGTCTCGGCCGATGCTGTCTTGGCCATCTCAAACCAGCGCGTCCGGCGGATGCACGATGACCGCACCCACCCTCACGAACTGTACCAGTTCGCCAACGAACTACTGGCCCAGACCCTTCAGGGCTTGTGGCGACTGCTCAACGCGCCCGGCCTCATCCCGTTAGACTTCGCCCACATCGAGCGATTGCTGCGGGGGCGCCATGCCGAGAGCGCCTTTGCGGCCGTACAAGCGACCGGGGAAAACCGAGCCCATGCCGCCGCCGAGCAACTACTCACACACCCATTCCTCGACACCGGATCGGCTCTGGCCTCGGCCAAAGAGGTCTTAGTCAGTGTCGCGGGAGGCGACGACCTTCAAATCGGTGAGGTGGAGCGATTGATCGAAGCCCTGCAAGGACGTTGTCCCACCGCTGAATTCATCGTGGGTGCCTCGATTGATCCGGCACTCACCGGGCACATCCACGTCACAGCCATCACCACACGGCCCGCCGCCTCGGCTCCCAATCCGCTCATTGGATCAGGCTTTGCCAGGAACGACCCCGTGCCGACCTCGACGGGCAATCAAGCCGGGATACAACGCAGCGTGCCCATCGTCTTCAATGGTGAAGATTTCAACCGAGAACCCGAACCCCGTGGGACCACCGACAGCCGATTCATCCCACCGCCCCCAGAACTGAACATCGAGCAGCGCCAGCGCATCCTCAGTGGTCAGCGCAACAAACCCTCCCGCCGTCGGCCCGACTCCCAGATGATCATGAACTTTGACATCGCCCAGCGCGGTCGTTTTGACAACACCGAGCGAAACCGGCACAAGGGCGTGGATCTGGATGTCCCGACTTACCTCCGCTTAGGCATCGTTCTCAATTGACGCGGGCGGTCGACCGTTGAAGACACGATTTCTTGAGGCAAACTAGTTGTCATGGAGCCCCCATTCCTAGAATCCCGTCGTGCCACGACCGACGATCTTGGAGCCCTGGAAATTCTGTGGTCGCAAGCCAATCTTCCGGCCACCGAGCTCGGGAAATTCCTGAGCGAGTTTCATGTGGTGAGCGATCCGGAAGGCCAGATCCTTCATGCTATCGGGCTCTTGGTCGAAGGCGATCAAGCACTTCTGCATAGCGAGGCATTGTCTGCGCTTCAGTTTGCCGAACCCGACGCCTGTCGGGCTGCCGTGTGGAAACGATTGCGAATCCTCACACGCAACCAAGGAATCTCGCGGATCTGGACCCGGGAAGACGCCGAGTACTGGCGGGTCAGCGGCTACCAATCGATTCCAGAATCCCAGCTTCCCTCAGACTTGCCGTCCTTTGTCCAACGAGAGGCTGGATGGTGGATGTACCAAAGCCCAGACGCAGCGCAGACCGATTTATTAGTCCAGCGGGAGTTCGCGCTCTGGAAGACCCAACGCGAACAGGAATCACAAAGCTTTCAGCAGCGGGTCAAAGCGTTTCGGGTCGTCGCATTTGGGCTCTTCGCCCTCTCGCTCATCCTCCTCCTCAGCTTCCTCTTTTTCGCTACCAAGATCCCTGAGGTCTTTCGACAACTCTTCCGCTGAAGCAGGGTCCTTCCCGCGTCGGTTGGGGAGGTTTGGTCCTAGGCACCCAGAGTTTCGGTAAATTATTACAATTTCGTAACCTTTGAGTTGCGTTTGTTGGGCTTTAGGAATCTTTAGGGTTTAAGGAGCAGTAAGCCTCGGCGGAGGCTCATACCAAATCACCATATATATCGGTAAAATTTCTTGTTTGGTGGTTTGAGATTTGGGACTCTCTGACATGGCCCGAAAGAGAAAACCCCTGGATGCGGTCGGAGAGGCACCTTTGGTGGCCCGGCTGCTCCGCTCCG
>JAPLUH010000251.1 GCA_026397675.1 Verrucomicrobiota bacterium | reverse complement strand
GCTTCGCCAGCGGAGGAGTGCAGGTGTCAATTTCATGGGTCTCAAACCGTCCTAGGTCCGGGACCACTAAAGCGGTGAATGGCATTCCCGGCAATGGCCGGTCTGAATCGAGGGAGAAAACATCGGTGCTTTAAGCCGAGGAAAGGCAGTGAACGGTTTGTTTTGCCGAGTAATTCGTCCCGGGGACAGCCGTTGAGCAGTGGGAACCTCTCCTTGGCCCTGTTGGGTTTCCTAATTCCTTTTGGAGGAATGAGCCGCCCCGGGCCTCCAATGCGGTCGCCCTGCCCCAAGAAAGCGGTCGCTCAAGGCGGGTTTTCCGCGCGGCAGGATTGCGGCGTGGAGAAAAAAAGTGAAAACTAGTTGCGTTGGTTTTGCGCTCCAGTTCGTCATTTCTGGCGGCTCGACGTAAAACGATCGACCGAACCGAACTCATGACCATTTCACTCGGGATTCTCGCCGCCGCTCAGGGCGGCACCGACCTCGGCTTCATCTGGAACAAAGCCACGCCCGAGGCCAAGGTGATCATTTTCATTCTGGGCATTCTCTCGATCGGGGCGTGGTCGATGATGATTCAGAAGTTTTTCCAAATGCGGCGGGCTGCCAAATACAATGGTTTTTTCGAGACCGAATTCCGCCAGCAGGAGGGCGTACTCGGTATTTTCGACCGTCGTCTGCCCGTCGAGGGGTGCCCCATGTTTTCGGTGTATACCGATGGATGCACCGATCTCGAAGCCCGGCTGCGTCTGACCGATGGCTCGCGGCGGACTCGCCTGTCGATCAAGAGCATCGAGCATGTCAAACGGCAGGTGGAGGGGGCGGTGGCCCGTGAGTCGCTGCGCCTAGAATCAGGTCTGATCCTTTTGGCCATTGCTGTCAGCGGTGGCCCATTCATGGGGTTGTTGGGCACAGTTTGGGGCGTTATGGACACCTTCGGAGGCATCGCGAAGGCGGGTCGCGCCGATCTGACGGCAATGGCGCCCGGCGTATCGGCCGCATTGGTGACCACTGTCGCGGGTCTCCTCGTGGCCATCCCTTCGATGTTCGGATACAATTATTTGGTTCACACACTGCGAGTGTTAACAGTGGAGTTGGATAATTTTGCCCAGACTCTGGCTTCAAAGATGGAGACCGAGTTCTTGCCCGACGATGAGTGACCCGGTTCCTCAGTCCTCCTTCAACTCGATCCACCCGACCTCGGAGATTCCGCAGTCGGGACGGGGAGTCTTGTGCCCGGACTGTAATCGTCTGAATCCCGCCGATCGGGAGTCATGCAAGTATTGCTCGAGACCCCTCTTTGTCGGGTGTTCGAAGTGCTCGGCGACCAATGAACGAGTTCTCTCGCAATGCCGTCAATGCGGTCATTCCCTTCAGAGAGGGTTGTTTTCCGGGTTGCTAGGTTCCGAGCCGGAAGCAGTTTCAGTGACATCGCGTTGGGACGGAGATCCCTCGGGCCCGATGGGGAAGGGAACTTTGTGCTGCAAGTGTGAGCATCTGAACCCGATCGATCGCGAGCGTTGCGAGCGCTGCAGCGAAGGGCTCTTTCTCGACTGCCCGAAGTGTCAGAAGCGAAATGCCCGGGTGCTGATGCACTGCGCCTCTTGTCGCGGTCGGTTGCATCGCAAAACTCAGCATGAGACGCCTCATCGTGAACTACCTCGCACTGAGGAGAAGTCCGCGGGCTCATCGGCGAGGTCCTCGGGCCATTCTCCTGTTTCCACTGAGCCGGTGGTTTGTGCCAAATGCACCCATCTCAATCCGGCAGGTTTGCAGCGGTGTGAACAGTGCCGAGGGCACCTCTTCGTCGTCTGTCGCGACTGCGAAACGACCAATGCGCGTTCTGAGCCTCGATGTCTGAAATGCAACCGAAGGCTCCACCGCTCTATTAATGAGAGATTGGATCCGCTGGGTGCAAAAAACGTTTCGATGAAGTGGGTTTATGTCATGGCTGCGGTTCTCCTTCTTTCCTTGGCCGGTTTTATTCTGGTCCAATTCTCAGGCTTCCGGATTTTCGAATAATCATGCGCCGTTTTTCCCAACGCAATTCGCTGGTGACGCTCAACGAGATCAACGTCACCCCCTTGCTGGATTTGGCGTTCGTGCTGCTGATTATTTTCATCATCACCACGCCGGCTTTGGAGCCGGGCATTAGCATGAAGCTGCCGGTGGGGGGCGATGCTCGCACCCGTCCCGACACCAACAACGAGGCGAACGTGAACGGTCTGGCCGAGGGGCGGTATACGTTTGCACGGACCGGAACCCGGGTGCTCAGTGAGCGGGAATTGGAAACGGAGTTGGTGAAGGCCTACCGCCAAAATCCGAATTTAGTGCTCGTGCTCCGAGTTGAGGGCTCAGCGCCGTCGCAGGTGCTGGTGAGTCTGCTCGACATTGCTGGTCGCAATGGACTGACTCGCTACCGAATCGGAACTCAGCTCCCCAAGCGGCGATGATCCCTTCGAACACACGATACTTGCTGACCTCCGTGGGCATTCATGCCGCGGCCGTGGGGGGGTTGTTGTTCGCCCCGGCCTTGTCGTCGCACACAGCCCAAGACGTTCCGAGTCCCATCTTGGAGATTATTCCCGACAACCTCCGCCTCACCGATGGCAACACCATCGGAGGTGGCAATCCGGACGCGCAACCCCCCAAGTCCAGTCCGCAACCGTCTGCGCCGACGACCCCACCCCCGCCGGAACCGCCCCAGCCCGAACCTCCGAAGACGCAGCCTCAGACTCTGCCTCCGGAGCCTGCCAAGGCGGCGGAGCCCACCAAGATGGAGCCGCCCAAGAAGAGCCTGGCCACCGAGATTCAGCGCAGTGCTCCCAATGCCCAGGATGTGGATCCCAACCTGTCCACCAAGAAACTGAAGTCCTCCAAGACGGATTTCCAGCTGGCCGAGGCTCCCAAAAAGCGCTCGAAGAAGGAGGCCGAGGTTGAGCGCAATAACGCCGCCGCTGTCGCCGCTGCTCAGGATGCGCGTGAAGCTCGGGAGCATCAGGCGCGCGTGACGGCGGCCCGAGAAGCCTGGAGTAAGGCCCAGCAGGCCCGCGCCGATGCCGTTCGGGGGGTCGCTTCGAATCTGGGGAAGAATTTGTCGGGGTCGACCTCGTTCGAGATGCCCGGGCCGGGAGGGGCTGCTTATGCGCCTTACGGATCCTACTTGATGGCCTTCTACAAGCTGCGCTGGAAGAAGCCCACGACCCTCACCGTGGAGCACGGCGAGGTGGAGGTGGAAATCACCGTTCAACGCAACGGTCGAGTCTCGGCCTTCAAGTTGGTGAAACCCTCTGGAATCCGTGCCTTGGACGATTCCGTTCGCGAAGTGCTCGATGCCAACCGCGACCTTCGCCCGCTGCCGGATGGCACGACCGATTTGGAGCGCCGAATCACCATACGCTTTGATCTTTCCGCTGCTTCTCCTGCTTAGACAATTGACCTCCGACCCAAACCCATTGGTTTAATTTCCGATATGTTCCGTCATTCATTCATCGCCCTCCTCCTCACTCTGGGGATTTCCCTGAGCGCCTCCGCGGCCGAAGTGGTCGTTAGTGACGTCACTAGCCGTGCCGTGCCCATCCACGTCGCAGGTTTCGCCGGGGACGCCAAGACGGTCCTGGAATTCGACTTGTACGTCGCCGGATTCGACCTCGTGGCCCTGGCTCAGGCGCAGTACTCGGTGAATGGGAAATCGGGTGCGGCGCTGGAGGGAGTGCTGGCCGACGTGAACAACAATGCCACGCTGTTCAATCGTTCGTATCCTGGGGGTTCTCCGCGGGCTCAAGCGCATGCACTGGCCGACGACGTTGTTCAAGCGATCACCGGTCGGAAGGGGATTTCTCGCACCAAGATGGTCTTCAAGGTTCAGAAAGAACGGATCAGCGAGGTTTATGCGAGCGACTTTGATGGAGCCAATCCGGTTCAATTGACCGCCGATGGTAATATCGTCGCGGCTCCGGCGTGGCGCCCCGGTCGGAAGTCTCTGGTCTACACCAGTTACCGTGCCGGCAATGCCGACATTTACTCGCAAGATCTGACCACTGGTGGGCGCAAGGCTCTCGTTCGGTTCTCTGGCTCGAATATTAGTCCCGCCCCGTCACCGGATGGTTCTAAATTGGCGATGATCCTCAGCAAGGCGGGGAGTCCTGATTTGTGGGTGAGCGATGCCGAGGGCGGGAATCCCCGTCGATTGACCACCACGGCCGCCGATGAATCCTCTCCATGCTGGTCTCCAGATGGATCTAACTTGTGCGTGGTATCCCGAGAAAGTGGTTTCCCCCAATTGTATATTGTTTCGGCCTCGGGCGGAGCCATGCGCCGTCTCACCACCGCCGGAGTTCGCAATACCACCGAACCGGACTGGTCCCCAGACGGTAAGTGGATCGCATTCACGCGTTCCCGGGGCGATTACTTCGATATTTGCATCGTTCCGGCCGCCGGTGGCGACGCCAAGGTGATTACCGAAGGCGAGGATCCTTCTTGGGCACCCAATTCTAGGACCTTGGTTTTTGTGCGTCGGACCAGCAAGTTTGGTCCGCGCAAACTGTCGCTGCTTGACTGGCCGACGGGCCACGTCAAAGATACCGCTCAAGTAGCAGGTAGCAGCTCCCAGCCTAGCTGGAGTCGTTGAGCCCAGCCCGCTAACCCACTTTCAAATCTCCAGATTCCAGCCTTTTTTCAACACACCAATGAAGCCGTTCTCCCAATTGGGTTCCCTCGCCCTCGTGCTGATCCTCTCCCTCGCTGCCGGATGTAAGAAGGGACAGAAGAATTACACGCCGCTGCCGGGATATTCGGGAACTCCTGGAGCCTCTTCGGGCCTGGGTAAGGGACAGCCCATTTTGCCTTCGGCGCGCCCGCTGACTCCGGATGGCTCGGGTGCCAACGGTGCTGATGTGGCCGGAGTCAACAACCCGGATGGGGCCAATGGTCAACCTTCTCGTGAGGAGATCGAAGGCATGCTCGCCAACCGTGAACACTTCAAGGCCAACACCGTTTATTTCGACTACGACAAGTCCGCGGTGAAGGCGGACGGCAAGGCGAACATCCAAGCCGTGGCGACCTACCTCAAGGCCCACTCTGACAACAAGGTGGCCATCGAAGGTCATTGCGACGAGCGCGGCACTGAAGAGTACAACCGCTCTCTGGGCGAGAAGCGTGCTCTGTCGGCGCGCGATGCGTTGATTGGCCTGGGCATCGGTGCTGATCGCGTGGTGACCCGCAGCTTCGGTGAAGACAAGCCGGCCGAGCTCGGTCATGACGAGTCTGCCTGGGGCAAGAATCGTCGTGGCGAATTTATCCTGCTCACGCCTCCGTCGGCGGGTGCTCTCCGCTAAGCGGATACTGCCTGGCTCTCCAACAAAAAACCCCGCCGAGTGGCGGGGTTTTTTGTTGGGCTGCAATCGGCGGGGCAGGACAGGCGGGGCAGGACAGATCTGCCAAGGCCACCGCACCGTTATCGATGCGGTGGCCGAGAGAAAGCCAACCTCAGACGCAGACGCCGTAGCGCTTCTCAGGGTCGACGCCGAGTTTCTGGATGGCCTCGGCCACCACGCTCTGCGGCAACACCCCCTGTGAGGCCAACTTGTAGAGGCACGCGATGGCGGTGCACTCACCGTCGATCTCGAAGAAACGTCGCAGCACCGGTCGGACTTCGCTGCGTCCGAACCCGTCGCAACCGAGGGTCATTAAACCTCCCGGAATCCACGGGGCAATTTGGTCGGCCACCAGCTTGAGATTGTCGCTGACGGCAATCCAGGGACCCGACTGGCCCTCGACCGTTTGTTCGAGGTAGCTCTTTCGGGGTGTTTCCGTCGGATGAAGCATGTTCCAGCGCTTGGTGGCCTGGGCCTCTGAGCGGAGCCGTTTGAAGCTAGTCACACTCCACACGTCAGCGCTGACACCATAGGCTTCCAGAAGTTCTTGAGCCTTGAGTGCCTGTTGTAAAATGGCTCCGGAACCGAGCAATTGGACCGTGTGCTTCAGGCCGGCCTTGCCGGGCTTGAACTTGTACATGCCGTTGAGGATACCTTCCACGACACCGGGTTCGTTCGGGATCGGCGGATGGGCGTAGTCCTCATTGTGGACGGAGATGTAGTAGAAGACATCTTCGCCGTCGGTATACATGCGCTTCAGGCCATCGCAGACGATGACCGCCAATTCGTATCCGAAGGCGGGCTCATAGGAATACAGGTTGGGCACCGAAGTGGCGACCAAGTGACTGTGGGCGTCTTGATGCTGGAGCCCCTCGCCATTGAGGGTCGTCCGGCCCGAGGTCGCGCCAATCATGAATCCGCGGCAGCGCGAATCGCCAGCCAGCCAGATTTGATCGCCCACCCGCTGGAAACCGAACATCGAGTAGTAGATGTAGAAGGGGATGGTCGGCACGCCGTAGGTGACATTGGCCGTGCCGGCGGCGATGAAGTCCGCCATGGAGCCGGCTTCGTTGATGCCTTCTTCTAAAAGCTGACCGTCCTTCTTTTCGATGTAGGGCGTGTTGGCGTTGTCCTCGGTCTTGGTGCCGGGATTGTAGAGTTGGCCTCGGGAGCTGTAGATGCCCACCTGACCGAAGAGTCCCTCCATGCCGAAGGTGCGCGCTTCATCGGGCACGATGGGCACGATGAACTTGCCGATGTTCTTGTCGCGGAGCAACGAGCCCAGCAACAGCACGTAAGCCTTGGTCGTGGAGGCCGAGGACAGAGCCGTCGCCTGGACCACGTTGCGCAGACCGTCGTCGGTGTGCAGCGGGGTGACTAGCTTCTGAGCACGATCGATCCGAATGGGGTTGAATCCGTGCAGGGCCTTGCGCCGGTCCAGCAGGTATTGAACCTCGGCACTGTCTTGCGGCGGGCGGTAGAAGGGCAGTTCGGCGATGACCTCGTCTTCCAGCGGAATCGAAAAGCGTTCGCGGAAATGACGAATGTCGCGCTCGGCCAGTTTCTTGAGGCCGTGGGTGGGGTTCTTGCCTTCGCCGGCTTCGCCTGTGCCGTAGCCCTTGACCGTCTTGGCCAAGATGACCGTGGGTCGGCCGTTGCGCTGGGTGGCCTTGCGGTAAGCCGCATACACCTTGAGAGGGTCGTGGCCTCCGCGGGTGAGCTTCTTGAGCTGCGCGTCGCTGAGGTGGCTGACCAAGTCCAAGAGTACTGGGTATTTTCCGAAGAAATTCTTCCGGATATAGGCACCGCTCTCGACGACGTATTGCTGGTACTCGCCGTCGACGACCTCGTCCATGCGCTGAGCCAGAAGGCCCGTCGTATCGCGGGCCAACAACTCGTCCCAGTCGCTACCCCAAACCACTTTGATGACGTTCCAGCCCGCACCGCGGAACTGGCCTTCGAGATCCTGAATGATCTTGCCGTTGCCGCGGACAGGGCCGTCGAGGCGCTGGAGATTGCAATTGATCACCCAGACGAGGTTGTCGAGGTGCTCGCGGCCGGCCATGCTGATGGCTCCGTGCGTTTCCGGTTCATCCGACTCACCGTCTCCGATGAAGGCCCAGACCATGGGATCGTGGTCTTGTGCAACGAGTTTGCGCGCCTGCAAGTAGCGGCTGAAGCGGGCCTGATAAATGGAATGGATGGGACCCAGTCCCATTGAGACCGTGGGGAAGATCCAGAAATCGGGCATCAGGAACGGATGCGGGTAAGAGCTCAGACCCGGATGGTCCTGCAATTCCTGACGGAAGTTTTTTAGGTGCTGGTCGTTGAGTCGGTACTCCAGATAAGCGCGGGAATAATTTCCCGGTGAGGCATGCCCCTGGAAATAAATCATGTCGGCGGTCTTGCCGTCGGCACCGCCCCGGAAGAAGTGGTTGTAGCCCACTTCGTACAGTGTCGCCAACGAGGCGAAGGTCGCGATGTGACCACCGACATTGGTGGTCTTGTTGGCCTTGGCGACCATCGCCATGGCGTTCCAGCGGACGTGAGCCCGGATCAGTCGCTCCATCTCGAGGTCGCCCGGATATTCGGGTTCCTCCTCGGGAGGGATCGTATTGAGGTAGGGCGTCGTGGTGACGTCCGGAACCGGGTAGCCCTCATTGCGCAGCCCTTGCATCACGCCGGCGATCAGCTTGCGTGCCTCCTGGGGGGACTTGCCCTCCAGAACCAGTCGCAGCAGATCCTCCACCGTGGCGCGATGCCGGTCGGATGCGGTCAGGGAACGACCAGAGGCGGTACTTTCGGTGCGCCCG
This sequence comes from Verrucomicrobiota bacterium, assembly GCA_026397675.1. Classification (GTDB taxonomy): domain Bacteria; phylum Verrucomicrobiota; class Verrucomicrobiia; order Limisphaerales; family UBA9464; genus SXXZ01. Next base: position 3,414 of record JAPLUH010000251.1, on the reverse strand, counting down.
TTGACCGGGGTGGCCGAACCATGGTTGGAACCAGAGGTATTCAAGACTCGATAGCCGGAGCCGAAGCCCCGGAAGCCGTAAGGTATTCAATTGGCCATCACTGCCAAGTGCAGGGTTGACCCTTTCAAGGGAACGAATCTTGAGAAGAAGTCCGGCGTGAGGATTGGCTGTCTCAGGAAGCCAGCGGGATAAGGTCCGTTCCTAGATAGGGCTGGAGCGGTTCTGGCACCCGAATACTGCCGTCGGCCTGCTGATGGGTTTCCACCAGTGCCACGAAGAGGCGGGCCAGAGCGGTGCCCGATCCATTGAGCAGGTGTGGGAAGAGATTCAGCCCGTCGGACTCCCGCTTGAATCGCAAGTTCATCCGGCGGGATTGGTAATCTTCGCAGTTGGAGCAACTCGACACCTCCAAGTAGGTGCCCTGTCCCGGAGCCCAGACTTCGATGTCATAGGTCTTAGCGGCGGCGAAGCCCATGTCGCCGGTGCACAGGTTAATGACCCGGTAATGCAGCCCGAGGCGTTGCAAGACTGTCTCGGCGTTGTGAACCATCTTTTCTAGTTCCTCATAGCCCTGGTCCGGATGAACCACCTTGATGAGCTCCACCTTGTCGAACTGGTGGACCCGGATCATCCCTCGGGTACCCAATCCAGCGGCACCGGCCTCGGCTCGGAAGCAGGGCGAGTAGGCGCAGTAGCGTACTGGAAGCTGCTTCTCAGCGAGAATTTCCTCTCGATGGATGTTGGCCACTGGAGCCTCCGCCGTCGGCAATAAGTACAATTTGCCCATCGTCGAGGTGTCGAGTCCCTCCTGCACGGCATAGGCCTGATCCCGGAACTTTGGAAACTGCCCCACGCCGATCATGCAGTGCTCTCCGACGATGTAAGGAGGGGCCACTTCGGTGTAGCCATGTTCCCGCTGATGGAGGTCGAGCAGGAAGTTGATCAGCGCCCGTTCCAACCGAGCTCCCCAACCTGTGTACAGAAGAAAGCCCGATCCGCTCAGTTTGGCTCCTCGGGCAAAGTCGATGAGCTTGAGGCGTTCGCAAAGCTCGACGTGGTTGCAGGGCGTGAACTCGAAGGAGGCCTTCAGGCCATGCACGCGAATCTCCGGATTGTCGGCCGCATCCTTACCCAAGGCGACGCTCGCGTGGGGCAGGTTGGGAATCATGAGCAGTAGTGAATCCCGTGACTCCTCGGCTTGTGCGGCAGTCTTGTCGAGTTCAGCGATCCGGTCGCCGAGGGCGCGCACTTCCGCTTTCTTGGACTCGGCTTCATCGAGGCGCTTCTGGCCAATGAGCCCGCCGATTTCTTTCGAGGCGCTATTGCGGCGAGCTTTGAGTTGCTCGGCCTCGGCGAGCGCGGCCCGTCGGGATTCATCGAGAGCCAAGACTTCGGAGACCCTGGCTTCGTCACCGGCGTTCCGCGTGGCCAATCGCTCCCGGACGAACTCGGTCCGATCGCGCAACAACTTCATGTCGAGCATGGCTACAGGGTACGGAAGCTGAGGCGGGAAGGAGAACGGAATTTCTCAGGCTATTCGACCTGGCCAAAAACAAGGGGGTATTGGCGATGCGATCTCGGAAGGAGTTGTTTCTTAACGGGCCTCTCAATGGAGAAGCGCAGGAACGGTGTCAGCTCTTGCTTACCTGTTCGAAGAGCCTCAGCGCTTGGGATGAGTGCACCCGGAATTGGTTTCCCAGAAATCCGGCGTCGGGGGTGCGTTGGCGCCAGTAAATCAAGCTGCTCTTAATTTCGCCGAGGTTGTGGCCGCGGGAAATATCTTTGACCACATCCCGGTAATGCTCACGCAACGGACCGCACCACGGAAAGAGCACGGTGGACCAAAAACGTTGGGAAGGGGTTTGGAGTTCCTTGGCGAGCGCCTCAAGCGCCTCCTCAGGACTGCAATCCCGTGCCTCGCTAAACCGCTGCGCGAATGTTTTCGGTGGAGATGAGGACATCTATGGGTAACAAGATCTAAGCCAACGATTGGGTGATAACTCAATAATTTGAGGTATTTGTCACGTTTTTAATTATCTAAGTAGATATTTTTTGGGCTTTTGTGGTCCGGCTGCGAAAACTCTCAACTCGATGAATACCTCGATTTCTTTGAGATCGACGATATTAAAAAGTGGAGGACGATGAATTATATTTTGTAACGCAAATTGGCTGTAAAAGGTCGCCGACCTCTGTAACGACAGAGTAACCTAATTTGCTAAAATCGAGACTTGCACCCCCTCGGCAAATGCTGGTCGCTTGAACCGTTGCCATGGATCAGGAAGTTCCCCCCAGCCCTCGTGTTCCGCCGCCCTTCGTCAATGCGGCGTCACCCCGCCGTCGACGATCCGGGTGGGTGCATCGCTCTAAGCGCTGGTTCAACAAGATTCCGGACCGACTGGCCGAGCGGAAGCTCAACTTGTATCAGATCACGGTGATGATCGGGGTTTGCTACGTTGTTTACCGCTTTATCATTCCCATGTTTGACCGGGACCTGGGCGGCGGTGGCGGCGGTTGAGAGGGCTGAATTCCCTCGTCCTCAGCGCCCCAGCTCCGGTCCTGTCGAGCCAGCCTACGACGGCAAGGACCGGCCCGTGGAGCTTCGCGAGCGTGCTCTGGGCCCTTCAACGACTCAGAGAGCTTTCTTGGCCAAAAGTAACGCATCGACGAGGGCCCGATTGGACTCTGCGTCCGTTTTGATCTTCCCACGCCGGGGAGGCTGGCGTTCACTCGCCCGTCTCTTCTGACAATGAAAATCGTACTCGCTTACTCCGGCGGCCTCGACACCTCGGTGCTGCTTTCCTGGATCAAGGAAACCTACGGCAATGCTGAAATGATCGCCTTCTGCGCCAACATTGGCCAGGAGGACGAACTGAAGGGCCTGGAAAAGAAGGCCAAGAAAACGGGGGCCTCAAAGATCTACATCGACGATCTTCAGGAGGAGTTCGCACACGACGTCATTTACCCGATGCTTCGGGCCGGCGCGATGTACGAAGGACAATACTTCCTGGGAACGAGCATTGCCCGACCGCTCATCGCCAAGCGCATGGTGGAGATCGCTCGCGCCGAGAAGGCCGACGCCATCGCCCACGGAGCGACGGGTAAGGGCAATGACCAAGTCCGCTTTGAGCTGACGGCGGCGGCACTGGCTCCAGATCTAGAAATCATCGCCCCGTGGCGGGATGCTCGCTACCGCAACGATTTCCCGGGTCGCCAGGAAATGATCGATTACTGTGCCGCCAAGGGGATTCCGATTCAGGCCAGCGCCAAGAAGCCGTACTCCATGGACCGGAACCTCCTGCACATTTCTTACGAGGCCGGCATTCTGGAAGATCCGTGGTACGACTCCTTCGACCTGAAAAATCGGGACTATTTCACCACGCTGTCGGTGATGCCGGAAGACGCACCCGACAAGCC
>JAPLUH010000514.1 GCA_026397675.1 Verrucomicrobiota bacterium | reverse complement strand
CCAAGCTGGCCGTGGTTCGTGCCTATCAACTCGCACTCATCCGACAGGGCAATCCGCAGGGTGAGACCTATCAGGCAACCCATAAGCGTCTGGATGCCCTCTATCCGTCCGGCAGTCGCACTCTGAATCGCGAACTCGTAGGAGCCTTGGTTCGTCTCGGTTCACCGACCGTGGTGGCCAAGAGCGTGCCGCTGATGCTCACTGCCAACGATTCCGACCTGCGCTACGCCAGCGACGCCCTCTTGGATCGCAACCGCGGTTATGCCACCGCGTTCGCGCAGGCGGCCGTCAGCCGTCCGAACCAGGAGCAAATTGCTTACGCCTACCTCTTGCGCGAAGCCAAGGTGGGTTGGACTCCGGCGCTCAGGAAGTCCTTCTTCAGCTGGTTCCCGCGCACAGCCCCTTGGCAGGGCGGAAATAGTTTCCGTGGCTTCATCGAGAACATTCGCAAGGACGCTTTGTCGACCGTCGCCGATGCCACGGAGCGCAAGTCTTACGAGGAACTCTCCACCCGTCGGGCCAGTGGGGGTGATCCGACCTATGCCGCGCCGAAGGGACCGGGCAAGGCTTACACCGTCGAGCAGGGGTTGGCGCTGGCTTCGGGTGGAATCAAGGGTCGCAGCTTTGAGAACGGCAAGGCCATGTACAACTCGGTTGGCTGCGCGGCCTGTCACCGTTTTGACGGGGCTGGCGGTGGCGTGGGCCCTGATTTGTCGGGTGTCGCCTCCCGCTACACCTTGCGGGACTTGCTCGAGAACATCGTTGAACCCTCCAAGATCATTTCCGACCAGTACGGATCTGAAGAGGTTCAGTTGGCGGACGGGTCCTCGCTGGTGGGTCGCGCGTACGTCGAAAACGGTAAGCTCGTGGTGACGGCCGATCCCCGTAATCCGGAGGAGTTCACCGCCGTGGCGCTTAATCAGGTCAAGAGCCGCAAGCCTTACCCCGTGTCGCTCATGCCCGCGGGCATGATTAATCCGCTCAATCAGGACGAGTTGCTCGATCTGATCGCCTACCTCCAATCCGGAGGTAATCCGAAGCACAAGGCCTTCGCCAAGTGATTCGGGTCCAATAGAAGGCACGAAATTCTCAGGACGGGGGTGATGGCTGTGGCCATTGCCCCCGTTTTTTTCAAGGGGCGTCCCGCTTTCAATGCGGTTCGACCACAGATTCCCATCGCCTGATTTGAAGAGGACTCCACACTCTACGTCGTGATCTCAATGGCCTCCATCCGATTGCTGCAGCGCTGGGTCATCGTGAGTCTTTTGGTCGGAGGCTCTGTCGGTGCGGCGGAGATTGATTTCGCCCGGGACATCCAACCCATTCTCTCCGAGAACTGTTACCAATGCCACGGCCCCTCGACGACCAGCCGTAAGGGTGGGCTTCGGTTGGATTTGCAAGAGGGCGCCCTCGGCGCGGGCAAGAGCGGCAAGATGGCCATCGTGCCAGGCAAGGCCGAGCAGAGTGAACTTATCCGACGCCTGAGTAGCACCGATCCCGACGTGGTCATGCCTCCGCCGGAGACTGGCAAGAAACCCAGTGCCGATCAGGTCCGCTTGCTCAAGCGATGGATCCAAGCGGGGAGCCAATGGGGACAGCATTGGGCCTTTGTGCCGCCTGCGTTGCCGACGATACCGAAGCCGCGGAATTGGAAGAGCGGTAATCCGATTGACGCCTTCGTGCTGGCCCAACTGGGTTCCGGAAAGCATTTGGCGCCACCGGCTGATCCCGGCCGACTGATGCGTCGTTTGTCTCTGGATCTAACCGGTTTGCCCCCGACTCCCCAGGAGATTGTCGCCTTCGAAGGCAGACCGACGGATGCGCACTACCTTCAAGAGGTCCAACGCCTCATGGGCTCTCCGCGCTATGGGGAACGCATGGCCACCGACTGGCTCGACCTGGCCCGGTTTGCTGACACCCACGGATTCCAGTCTGATCGCTACCGGCCTGTCTGGCCCTGGCGGGATTGGGTGATCGGGGCTTTCAACCGGCATCTGCCCTTTGATCGATTTGTCCAGTGGCAGGTGGCGGGGGATCTTTTGCCCAACGCCACTCAAGAGCAGCGCTTGGCCACCACCTTCAATCGACTCCACCTGCAAAATGAAGAAGGCGGTATCGTCGAAGAGGAGTATCGCGTGGCCTATAACGTGGATCGGGTGAACACCTTCGGGACCGCCTTTTTGGGAATGACCTTCGAGTGTTCCCGATGCCATGACCACAAGTACGACCCCATTTCGCAGAAGGAATTTTACCAGTTCTTCGCGTTTTTCCAGAACATCGATGAGTCGGGTCAAAGCGTGTATTTCGGCGACATCATGCCGGTACCGACACTGCTGTTGAGCACGCCTGACCAAGAGACCAAACTCAAGGACTTGAACGCCCGGATTCAGGCCGGGGAAGGGCGCTTGAAGCAGTTGACTGAGGCGTCCCGTCCCTCCTTTGCCGACTGGCAGTCCAAGGGGGTGGCCAAGCCTCCGGAAGTCTCCGGGGCCGTGGCTCGGTTCTCCTTCGACGGAATGGTTTCCAATGCCTTTCCAAGTTCGGTGGGAACGCATCGGGCGCAGCCCTTCGAGGGTCCCCAATCTGTCGAGGGACGTTTCGGAAAGGCGCTGCTCCTGAGTGGCGAAAACGGCGTTTCCATGCCGGGGATTGGTCACTTTTCGAGGGCCGACCCGTTTTCGATGGCCTTGTGGGTTCGCCCGGCCATGCATGTGCCCCGCCAGACGGTGATTCATCATAGTTCGGCCTGGATGGATGCCGGTAGTCGTGGCTACGAGATCTTAATGGAAGACGGTCGGGTCGCAGTGGGCTTGCATCACATGTGGCCGGGCAACGCGTTGAAGGTTCGCACCCGGCAGGTTGCTCCCGTCGGTGGTTGGACCCATGTGGCCTTTGCTTATGATGGATCGAGCCGGGCTTCGGGCCTGAAGGTGTACCTCGATGGAAAGCGGGCCGAGGTGGAGATCGTTCGGGACAACTTGTGGAAGGACATCACGTATGGGCAGCCCAACCTGACCATCGGCCAGCGCATGCGGGACTTTGGTTTCAAACAGGGACAGGTCGATGAACTTCAGGTGTTTGATCGAACGCTCTCGCCCGTGGAAGTGGCCGTGTTGGCCGGGAGTGAATCACCTACCGATGAGGGTTCTCAATTCGAGCATTTCCTTCTGACCCAGCATCCGCCCCATCGCGAGGCGGTCGAAGCGCTCCTGAAACTGCGTCGGGAGCAGAATGCGTTGGTGACCTCGATTCCCGACATCATGGTCATGGAGGAAATGGCGACTCCCAAGCCGGCCTATGTTTTGCGGCGAGGTGCCTACGATCAACTGGGGGACTCAGTAACAATGGAAACTCCGGCGGCGATGGGACGACTGCCCGCGGGTGCCCCCCGCAATCGATTGGGCCTCACCCAGTGGTTGTTGGATCCGTCGCACCCACTGATGGGGCGCGTCACTGTCAACCGGGTCTGGCAGCAGTTCTTCGGCAGGGGGTTGGTGGAGACTTCCGATAATTTTGGTCTGCAAGGGGCAACTCCGACACACCGGGATTTGCTGGACTGGCTGGCGGTGAGCTTTGTGCGCGGCAATGAGTCACTGGGGCTCCGCCCGTGGAATCTTCAAGATCTTCAACGACTCATCGTCACCTCCGACACTTACCGGCAGACCTCGAATGTGAAGCCTAAGGAAAGGGCTGAGGACCCCGACAATCGATGGTTGGCCCGTGGGCCTGTTCGTCGTCTTTCAGCGGAAATGCTGCGCGATCAGGCACTCTTCGCGAGCGGCTTGATGGTCGACAAGGTGGGTGGACCGAGCGTGAAGCCGTATCATCCGGACGGTCTCTGGGAGATGACCATGGGTGGCGGTCACTATCAGTTGGGCAAGGGCGACGATCTCTATCGGCGTAGCCTCTACACCTATTGGAAACGGACCGTGCCCCCACCTTCCATGATGACGCTGGATGCAGCCGACCGCAGCTACTGCGTCGTCCGGCGGCAAGCCACGAGCACACCGCTGCAGGCGTTGGTGCTGTTGAACGATCCACAGATGGTTGAAGCCTCGCGTCATGTGGCCGGCAGGATGCTTCGCGAAGGCGGCGTGGGTGCGGACCAGCAAGTGCGCTATGCCTTTGCCCTGGTGACCGGCCGCAGGCCCACCAAGGATGAGGTGTCCGTCATGAGGCGCCTGCTCGAGGAACAGGTGGCCCATTTTCAGAACGACATCGCTGCAGCCGAACGACTTCTGAAGGTCGGGGAGAAGCCGGTACCAGGAGAGCACCCGCCGGCCCAGTTGGCCGCGGCCACCGTACTGGCTCAACTCCTCTTCAACCATGACGAGACAGTCCTGCGGCGCTGATGACCCGGAAACACCACTCCACCCGTTCTGAACCTGAATTCCTGTGAACTGTTCCCAAGTTGATTTCCGCATGAACCGCCGGGACTTCTTCGGCCGCTTTGGTCTCGGCCTTGGAGGTATGGCTCTGAGTGACCTGATGGCGGGCGATGCTCGAGCTGGGGCTCCTGGTCCGTTTTCTGGCATCCTGCCGGCCGGCCACATCGCTCCCAAGGCCAAGCGCGTTATCTATCTCTTCATGAGCGGCGGTCCGTCGCAAATGGAGACCTTCGACTACAAGCCTGAGTTGGTAAAACGAACCGGAGAGGATTTGCCGGCCAGTGTGCGGATGGGGCAGCGACTGACCGGGATGTCGGCCCAGCAGGCGACGCTGCCGATGGCGGGGTCGGTCTTTAAATTTGCCCGTCACGGCCAGGGTGGAACATGGATGAGCGAGTTGCTGCCCTGGACGGCCAAGGTGGCCGATGACCTGTGCGTCATCCGCTCGCTGCACACCGAGGCCATCAACCACGACCCGGCCATCACCTTCTTCCAGACCGGGTCTCAAATTGCCGGTCGGCCCAGCTTTGGCTCGTGGTTGAGCTATGGGTTGGGTTCGGCCAATCAGAACCTTCCCGCATTCGTGGTTCTCATTTCCAAGGACCGCATCGACCAACCGTTGTACTCGCGCCTTTGGGGCAATGGATTTCTGCCGAGCCAGCATCAGGGGGTGTTATTTCGATCAGGCAAAGATCCGGTGCTTTATCTTCAGAACCCAGATGGGGTTTCCGGAGAGAGCCGCCGCCGCCTTCTGGATCGTTGGGCCGAGATGGAGCATTTGCAGTTCCGCGATCTCGGAGATCCTGAAATCAATGCCCGGGTAGCCCAGTACGAGATGGCCTATCGCATGCAGACCAGCGTGCCTGACGTAATGAACCTGTCTGGCGAGCCGGAGAGCGTTTTTGAATTGTACGGACCGGAGGCGAAGAACCCCGGGACCTTCGCGGCGAACTGCCTGTTGGCGCGGCGTCTGGCCGAGCGGGACGTGCGGTTCATTCAGCTCTACCATCCGGGGTGGGATCAGCATGGAGGCTTGCCGGGGGGTATTCGTCGCCAGTGCGTCGATGTGGACCGTGCGTCCTACGCGTTGATCACCGATCTCAAGCAGCGTGGCATGCTGGACGACACCCTAGTCATTTGGGGCGGCGAATTTGGGCGCACCAACTATTCGCAAGGCAAGCTCACGGCGACGGACTACGGGCGTGACCACCACCCGAGGTGTTTCTCGGTCTGGATGGCGGGTGGCGGCATTCGAGGAGGAGTGAGCTACGGGCGCACAGACGACTTCGGATACAACATCGTCGAGGATCCGGTGCACGTTCACGATCTTCAAGCCACAGCGCTCCATCAGTTGGGCATTCACCACGAGCGGTTGACCTTCCGCTTCCAGGGGCGTGACTACCGACTCACCGACGTTCATGGAAAGGTGATCCAGCCGATCCTTGCATAGATGTCAGTGACGGTGTGAAAACCACTGAGCCCAGAAACTCAACGAATCATCCATCCGGCCTGAGCTTGTCGGTTGCCCCAACGAATTCTGATCAACTCTGGTGGGCCCTGGTCACATTCGGCATCGTCTGGAAGAAGAAAGAAACGCTGGCGCTCATCCGGAAAGAAAACGGATCCGAGGATCCGGCGAAACCGCGGATTTCAAACCGGCCACTTCCCGTGAATTCCGGAACGTTGCTGAGGTATAGAGAAGCTTCATCGAATTGGTGGGCCTAGAGGATCTGAATGCTTTTTACTGCGCGTTGGAGGGGGCACGACGCGGACATCATGGAGCGCTCCCGGTGTGGACCGTGTGCTAACTGCTTAACTCCACGCATTCCCGGTCAAGAGTTCCAAATAGTCCCAGCGAAGGTCCCGCAGTCTTGGTGGTAAAAAAGCTTAGAAAACCGCTTGCATGACGCTAGATTTCGGACGATTTAAGGGGCGGATTTTTGATCTTTTCGGTTTTCCCTGCCCGGTGCGTGTATCGAGACAGTGTCCCTCGACCTAATCCCTTATACGGGAGCATCAAAGCGGTTTTAAGTGCTACAATGCCATGCCTCCCTAACAGGAAGGCGGCGAAGCACCCGCTGCTCCCACCTGGTTCCTTCGGTAGAAGGGGCCCGTCTCTAACGGCCATGGTGGGGTTTCTTTCAGGCGGTGGTGCTGGTTGTGTCTCCTAAGCGGGCCACTACTGGTACCACCGCCATTTTTATTTCACCTCGGAATAAAGCCCGAAGGTGGTGTGTTCGAGACGTTGGGGAGCCTCAATGTGTCAGCGACGTTCCAGATGCCGCGGGAAGTGGCTGGTTTGAAATCCACGGTTGTACCGGGATGTTTGGGGGGCTCGCTGTTTTCAGTGAGTTGACCGTCGAGTTCGGTTGTCCCCGACGGCCAGTGGCTCCCAGCAACCGGGAGTTCCCATTGCCTTGAAGGCCTGCATGACCAGAAGTTTGGAATGTGGGAACGACGACCTCGCCTGCGATGAGAA
>JAPLUH010000134.1 GCA_026397675.1 Verrucomicrobiota bacterium | reverse complement strand
TCCACCGCGCTGGTGTTGTTCATGACCATGCCCGGATTGGCGCTGTTCTACGGCGGTCTGGTCCGCAAGAAGAACATCCTTTCGGTGTTGGCTCAGTGCATGGGCATCGCCGGACTGGTGACGATCCTTTGGTGGGCCATCGGATACAGCCTCTCGTTCGGTGCTGGCAACGCAATCATTGGCGATTCTGCGTACGCGATGCTCAAGGGCGTCGAGTCTGGTGCCGTGGGCGCAGGCTACCACTGGATCAGCGATTCCATGTGGGCCATGTTCCAGCTCACCTTCGCAATCATCACCCCGGCCTTGATTATCGGAGCCATCGCCGAGCGCATGAAGTTCGCCGCGGTGCTTCTGTTTGTGACCATCTGGATGTTCGCGGTGTACTTCCCGTTCGCTCACATGGTCTGGTCCACCACCGGACTCATGTGCGGACCGCTCAACAAAGACGCCGCGATCAAGGCGCTGGATTTCGCTGGCGGCACCGTAGTGCACATGACCTCGGGATGGAGCGCTCTGGTCCTTTGCATCATCCTCGGCAAGCGCAAGAACTACGGCCGTGAGCCGATGACCCCGCACTCGATGACCTTGTGCATGGTTGGCACGGGCATGCTCTGGGTCGGCTGGTACGGCTTCAATGCGGGTTCCGCCCTTGGCGCCGACGCTATCGCCGCCAACGCGTTCACTACCACCACCTTGGCCGCCGCCACCGCCGGTTTCGTCTGGCCCATGATCGAATGGATCACTCGCGGCAAGCCCAGCGTCCTCGGATTCTGCTCGGGCATCGTTGCTGGTTTGGTTGTCGTCACTCCGGCCTGCGGCTTTATCACCCCGACTTCAGCAGTCCTCGTCGGCGTCTTGGCCGGCATCGTTCCCTATCTGGCCTGTTCCTTCCTTAAGAAGTGGATCGGTTACGATGACGCTCTGGATACCTTCGGTGTGCACGGCGTCGGTGGCACCTTGGGAGCTATCCTCACCGGCATCCTGGCCGACGAGAAGGCCAACTCGGTGGTGGCAGGCCTGAAAGTCGGCCTACTCGGTGCTCAGCTCAAAGCGGTCGTGCTGACCATCGTCTGGAGCGTGGTGGCCACCGCCATCATCGCCTACATCGTGAAAGCGCTCGTCGGACTCCGCCCGACCGAGGAAGTGGAAATCAATGGTCTCGACCTCGCCGAGCACGGCGAAGAGGGCTACCACGGCTAACACTTCGGATAACCCGAAACGCACTTCAAACCGCGCTGGGAAACCGGCGCGGTTTTTTGCTGTCCGGCTCCAAACAAACCTACGGAATGGGCCGGACTGCCCCCGAGGTCAGACTCCTCCCACTTCAATCACTAAGGCTGTGGTATTGTCCCGACCACTGGCCGCCACTGAGGCTTCCACCAAGCGCTGCCCCAATCCCTCCTGCGTTGCACCCGCTCCAACTGCCCCGATCAGATCCAGCAGGTGTGCATCGTACAGGCCTTCGACCAAACCGTCGGAGCAGAGCAAAAATCGATCGCCAACAGTATAGGCGACGGAGCCAATCTGGGGATCTACGAACTGATTACCTCCTCCCAGCGCCTTCTGGAGCACATTCCTCCTCGGGTGAGTTCTGGCCTCGCGCTCATTGATCTTCCCCTGCCGATGCAGCCAACCCACGTGGGTGTCGTCTTCGGTGAGCTGGCGAATGCCTCCGTTGGCGGGCAGGTAGTAGATTCGACTGTCACCCACATGGGCAAAGTGCAGAAGTCCCGGAGCAAACCAGCACAAGCTCAGGGTCGTCTCCATGCCACGGCACTCCTCATAGCTTTGACCCAGGTAGACGAGGGCCTTGTGAATTTCCTGGAAGAGCGCCTGCAAGAGCGCCCCTGCAGAATTGGCCTCAGGATGCTCGAATTCTGGACGAAATCCTTTCGGCAAAATTTGAGGTACCTTTTCGACGGCGATCCGACTGGCAAATTCTCCGGCTTTCGCGCCCCCCATACCATCACTGACGGCAAAGACGAAATCGGCCATCTGAAGCGCCGCCTGACCCTCCTTGCCCAGACGCTCCAACTCCTGCCGGTTGAACCGCAACCCCACGAAGGAGTCCTCATTGTTGGAGCGAACTTTCCCGCGGTCGGAACAACCAGACCAGTGCAGGCGGAAGCGGGCGATATCACGGGCCGTGGCATTCATTCAAGGCCCTCGGAGGAGGCAGAGGAGGACGCGTTCAGCAGAGTCGCAAACTCAAAATCGATGATGCAAAAACGCCCGTCGGAACCCCGGTAGGTGACATTCCTGGCAGCCTGATCATCGTGCCGGACGCCATAGGTCTCCAACTCGGCAAAGAGGCTTTGAAGCCGCTCAGAATCCAAGTGCTCGACCCGTTGCCCGCAATTGGTCGTAACAATTTGAGGAAGGTTCAAATTTTCCGCGATGAGTCGCGGCACGAAGGGGCACCCTTGAGCTTCCAAGAACTTCAGCATTTTCACCTCGGTTTCGAATCGCAGGGTGGCATCGGGGCCGTGGTATGTCTTGATCACCCGTCCATCAAAGCTCAGGTGAACCGTGGACCGCAGTGTGTCTTTGACCTTCAACATGAGCGTGGCGACACAGTAGAAGACCCACCACCGTCCGGCCAGTGGAGAAGCCGATAGAAACCCAGGATAAGTCAAACCCAGCAACCACCATGGCTAGCCTACTGCCCTGAACTATCCAACACTCCTGCCGGTATTTTGGTTCTTTTTACTCACCCAGAACAACACTCAACACTCGTTTATCGGTCTTCGCGCAAAATTTGTAGGCGAGCAGGCCTGCTAAGTTTATCGTTTCCCCCGAAAACATCCCATTTCCCCAGGCGGGAAGTGCGGCGAACGAATCATGGCACCTGCCCTGCTTCATGAATTCGCTGCATCGGGACGATTCGCTGCAGTCACTACCATTCACATCCATGGCTAAATACAAATTGGAATACATCTGGCTCGATGGTTACCAGCCAGTCCCCAACCTCCGCAGCAAAACCCAGATCAAGGAATTTGAGAACCTTCCGACGCTGGAGCAATTGCCCCTCTGGAATTTCGACGGCAGTTCCACCCGTCAAGCTGAGGGTCGTAGCTCCGACTGTGTCTTGAAGCCGGTGGCCGTTTATCCCGACACCACCCGCAAGAACGGCGTTCTGGTGATGTGCGAAGTCATGATGCCCGATGGAGTGACTCCTCATCAGAGCAACACGCGCGCAACGATCCTAGACGACCCCGGCGCCTGGTTCGGCTTCGAGCAGGAGTATTTCCTCTATAAAGACGGCCGTCCGCTCGGTTTCCCCGCTGGCCTCGATACTTTCCCGTATCCTCAGGGCGAATATTACACCGGCGTCGGCTACAAGGCCGTCGGTGACATCGCTCGCGAAATCGTCGAAGAGCACCTCGAACTGTGCCTCGATGCGGGCATCAACCACGAGGGCATCAATGCCGAAGTCGCCAAGGGACAGTGGGAATTCCAAATCTTCGGCAAGGGTTCCAAGACGGCCGCCGACCAGGTATGGGTCGCTCGCTACCTCATGATGCGCCTCTGCGAGAAGTACGGCATTGAAATCAACTGGCACTGCAAGCCCCTCGGCAAGGACGTGGATTGGAACGGTTCGGGCATGCATGCCAATTTCTCGACGACCTACATGCGCGAGACGGGTGGCAAGCCGTACTTCGAGTCCCTCATGGCGGCATTCGACAAGTACAAGAACGAGCACATCGCTGTGTACGGACCGGACAACCATCTGCGCCTGACGGGGTTGCACGAGACCCAGTCGATCGACAAGTTCAGCTACGGAGTGGCCAACCGCGGCGCGTCGGTCCGAGTTCCCCACAGCTTCGTGAACAACGGCTACAAGGGGTACATTGAAGATCGCCGACCGAACTCCCAGGGCGACCCGTACGCGATCTCCAGCCGTATCCTTCAGACGAAACGGGACAAATGGCGTTGACACCCGAGGTTGACTGCCTACAGTCGCCGCACCTTAAGCCCTTAACTTCACTAAAAATCCTATGAATCGTCTCCGCAAACAACGTCTCGGCGCTTTCACGCTGATCGAGTTGCTCGTCGTTATCGCCATCATCGCGATTCTGGCCGGCATGCTCCTTCCTGCTCTGGCCAAGGCCAAGGCTCGTGCCAACCGCATCTCCTGCGTCAACAACCTCAAGAACATCGGTCTGGCCTTCCGCACCTTCGCGGTGGACTTCGGTGGCGCCTACCCCTGGCAGGTCAGCCCCGATCAGGGCGGTGTCTCGCTCGTCGCCGCCACCGTGGCCGGCGCTCCCGCAACTGCCATCTCGAACAACGTCACCGCGGCTTTCGCGGCCGTGTCGAACGAGTTGAGCACCCCGAAGATCGTCTGGTGCCCCTCGGACGGCAGCCGCTACACCGCCTCCAACACCTGGGTGGGCGTACAGCGCTTGGCTCTCGCCAACAACCAAAAGGTTCCGAGCTACTTCCTCGGCACCACCGCCACTGAAGAGCAGCCCCAGAGCATCTTGGGCGGCGACCGCAACGTGACCAACGGCTCGACCGAGGCTCAGTTGGCTGGCAAGCACATCATCTTCGCGAACCCCGACGCCAACGGAGCCATTGCCGTCGCGACCCTGAACAAGATCGGCTACACCAGCGCGATCCACCAGAACGCCGGCAACATCCTCTTGGGTGACGGCTCCGTGCAGCAGGTTTCCTCGGGCCGCTTCCGCGATCAGATCCGCGACTCCGCTGCCGCCTCCGGCGCGCAGAACTTCATCTTCCCGGCTGCTGGCAACTAAGTTGTCTGCATCGGATTTGGCCCTTCTGGGCTGAACACACGAAAGGCACCCCCACCGGGGTGCCTTTTTGTTTTGCCGATTTCATTTTTCTAGACCGGGTTTTCTCGATCGGGTTTTAGGTCCAGTGCCCGAGGGCATTCTAGAGGCAATGCGCTCATCGCTATCGAAGCGCCCAGCAAGGTCTCAGCGAGAAATTGACCGCATGGGAGAGCGGCCGAACGACAGACAAACGAGCGCTTCCCGAGTTCACTTCGAGACATACCCGGCCGGCATGAGTCGAAAAAATGACCGCCTCAGTCGTTCGTCTGAGCGGAACAATTTTTTAAAGTTGGATCAGTCCGGCTTAGGACCCCGTCAGATCATTCAGGATCTCATCCAGCGTC
>JAPLUH010000203.1 GCA_026397675.1 Verrucomicrobiota bacterium | reverse complement strand
CCGGGCTCTCCCGGGAAAGATCGAGCAGGTCGGGGACTTCCGACTGCATGCGGAAGGCCAGTTAGCTGGCCTCGATGGCCGCTTCGATGGGGCTGTTGGCTTCTGGGGCCAGCATCGAGCGGCGGTCTTCGTTCATGGCCTGGATCAGGTCGAGCTGTCGCCGCTGCTGGCTGTCGGTGAGCTGCGGGTGGCTGACGTGGCGCATGCCGGTGTCGGCGGAACCTTCTCGGCCCGATCCGATGCGCGTTCCCTGGTAGATCGCCGGCAGGAAGGCACTGCCGTAATTGGCTGCACCCGACTGGGCCGGAGGGCTGATGCTGATGAATCCGGGAAGGTTGTCGTTGGCTTGGCCTAGGCCGTAGAGAACCCAGGACCCCATTGAGGGGAGAACGAAACGGGCGCTGCCGGTGTGCAGTTGCGTGAACGCCTGCGGGTGAGTGGGGATATCGGTCCGCATGGAGTGGACCATGCAGAGCCGGTCGGCCTGGCCGGAGAGGTGCGGGAAGAGTTCACTCATCCAGAGGCCTGATTGTCCGTGCTGCCGGAAGGCGAAGGGTGAACCGATGAGCCGGGTGCCCTTGCCGCGGCTGGGTCCAGGTTTGCCATGGTCTAGGCGCAGGCGGGGTTTGTAGTCGAAGGTGTCCTGGTGCGAGGGCCCTCCTTGCATGCACAAGAAGATGACCCGCTGGGCCTTGGGGCGATGGTGGCGGATGGGGTGCCCTGGGGTGGTGCCGTGCCCGGTTTCAGTGGTGCCCGAGGCAGTTGCGGCCAGGCCTTGGAAGGCCATCCACCCGAATCCGGCGGCGGCGGTCTTGAGCAGCGCCCGTCGGTTTAGAGAGAGATAGCCCGTTGGGGTTGTGGAATCCGGAGGGGTCATGGGTCAGGGCAGGTAGCGGAATTCGGCGCAGGCGAAGAGGGCCTGGGCGAACAGGGTCCAGGCTTCGTCTCGGCCGGCGGGTCTTCCGGTGCGGGTGTCGCGAGCGAGGCTCTCGGAGCGGATGAATTCGAGGGCGCGCGCCTCCTCCCGGGGTGCCGGATCGCGGGCGAGCGAAAGTCGGTAGGCCAGGCGGATCCGGGCTGCATCGCCATCGGGTTGTTGCAGCAGCCTCTGCCCGAAGGCGCGTGCCTGATCCCGAGAAAAGGGACTATTCATGAGGAACAGGGTCTGGGCCGGGACGAGGGTTTCATCCCGCTGCACGACGACCAGGCTGGGCTCGGCGAAATCGAAGACGTCTAGCACATCGGCCACGGCATCGCGGATCACCGGCAGGTACAAACTGCGGTGGTTCATTCTCTGGCTGGCCCGCTCAACCAAGTACCGACCTCCCGACGGGCGGGCACCGTCTTGAGGATCGCTCATCTGGGCAACCAGCGACCCGCGGAGCGGTCGGGGATCCAGGGTTCCGGCGGTGCTGAGCAGTGTATCACGGATGGATTCGGCATCGAGCCGTCTCGGCCTGGCCCGCCACAAAAGCTCATTGTCGGGATCGATCGCCTGGCACCCGGGATCGGCCTCGGACGAGAGCCGGTAGGTGCGGCTGAGGACTAATTCGCGGATGAGGGATTTAGTGGATCCGCCCCCCGCTTGGAATCGCCGTGCCAGATGATCGAGCAATTCTGGGTGAGTGGGCCGGTGTCCATTGAGACCGAAATCGTCGGCGCTGGCTACCAAGCCTCGCCCAAACAGGTGCAGCCAGATGCGGTTGACGGCGACGCGCGCGGTCAGTGGGTTGCTGGGGTGAGTTAGCCATTCGGCCAATTCGCGGCGGCCGCTTTCAAGGGCTGGAATGGGGTCCATCGAGGACGATCCCAGCAGTGGGATGAGTCTCCGGGGTACCCGACCGGAGCGTTGGGTCACCTCGCCGCGGACAAGGAAAAAGGCGTCTTCTGACCGCCCTTCGCGGACCCCCATGGCCAGAGCGTTGGTGGCTCGGTTGTCGGGGAGGCTCTGGGGTTTTGCCGCGCGCTCGGACGGACGTTTTCGAGGCGGAGCCCCCCGTTGGGGTTCCAGGGCCAACTCGGCGCGCGGGGAGCGTTCCAGAGGAATGAGTTTCGAGGGTTGCCGGTTGCGGGCCTTGTCGCCGGTGGTGCCGTAGCAAGTCTCGGTGCTGTGGAAGATTCCAGCCAAGGCGTAGTAGTCGCGCTGCGAAATGGGGTCCGACTTGTGGTCATGGCAACGGGCGCAAGCGACGGTGATACCCAGAATAGCCCGGGTGGTGGTGTCGATTTGCTCGTCGACCAGGTCGGCGAGAAATTGTTCCCGGCGTTTTTCATTGAGGCCCTTGGTGCCGATGGCCAGGAAACCGGTGGCGATAATTAGGGCGTCGCGCCGTTCCGGCGGGGCCGTCGTGGCCAGCAGGTCGCCGGCGAGTTGCTCCCGGACGAACTCCGCATACGGCTTGTCGGCATTGAACGCGTCGACGACCCAGTCACGATACCTCCAGGCCTCGGGGAAGGGGTGGTTCCGTTCTTTGCCGGCGCTTTCCGCGAATCGGGCGACATCGAGCCAATGACGTGCCCACCGTTGGCCGAAGGCGGAACTCGAGAGCCATTCGTCGACCTGCGCGGCGTAGCGCGATTCGGGCACTGTGCCCGTGTCGTCCGGTTGGAAGGCGCTCACCTGCTTCGGGGTGGGCGGCAATCCGGTGAGGTCGAAGCTGGCCCGCCTCAACCACTCCAAGGGTGAGGCCGCGCGGACTGGCTTCAATCCGGCCAACTCGAGCCGAGCCAGGATGAACGAATCGACCGGGTTCATCGGCCATGAAGAGTCTCGGACGGGGGGCGGTTCCGGATTGCTGACAGGTGCGAAGGCCCAGTGATTTGCCTTCGGAGCAGTGTTCGTCTCTGCGCCCGGGCCTGCCGCGGGAGAACCAGAAATTTGCGCGCTGGTCCCCAAGGACCACAAGAGTAACGCCAGCGGAATGGTCAGAAGACGGCCCATCGTTGAATAGATTACACAGTCCGACGTGGGTTGGGCTGAAAAGGTTTCATCGACCGGGCTCTCTGAGGCAGGCTGGTCTGCGTGAAACGGATCGAAGCTTGGTTTCCTACGTTCATCTACAGCGCGCGCTTGCGGCCCAGTGGGACGGTGTTCAATCGTGAACTACTGCGGGAATGCCATCAGTTTCGTGATTTCGATGAGGCCGGGCGCAAGTGGTCCAAGAAGAACTACCCCGGAGGGTATACGTCTTATGGCACCATTGATCGGCTGCACACCATTTCCTCCACGTTCACTGAACTGGAACGGTTGATTGATCGGCATGTGCGGGCCTATGCGAAGTCTCTGGAATGGGACCTCGGTGGCCGGGGGCTACGGATGTCCGATTGCTGGATTAACATTATGCCTCGGGGGGTCACCCACAGTTTGCACCTCCATCCCAATTCCGTCGTCAGTGGTACCTATTATGTGGCGACGCCCCGCGGTTGCGCTGGGCTGAAATTTGAGGACCCCCGGATGAGCCGGTTCATGGCGTCCCCTCCCGTGTCGGCGGAGGGTGGTCCGCAGTCTCGCCGCTATGTCACCTATCCGGCCACCGCGGGCAATGTAACGCTCTTTGAGAGCTGGCTGCGCCACGAGGTTCCCTCCAACCCCCTGAAGTCCGAGCGCATTAGCATCAGCTTCAATTACGACTGGGTTTAATTAGGACTGGGTTTAATTAGGACTGGGTTTGATTAGGACTGGGTTTGCGATTTAGAGCGGGTCCGGGTCTGCGATTTGCCCTTGGGGCTCGGAGACTTTAATTTCGCTGTCGTCGTCCGCGCGTGCGGGATCTGGTCGTGGATGAGCCCGTTGCTGGCGATGAGGCAAAAGCGGTGTTCCCCGGGCAGGGATTGTGTGACAAAGGATCCGCCGGCGCATTCGACGATCAGGCCGCCGGCCGCGATGTCCCAGAGGCGGACCCCGGCCTCGACATAAGCGTCAAAGCGACCGCAGGCGACATAAGTCAGGGCCAGTGCTGCCGAACCCATGATGCGGAGTTTGCGCACGCGGTGGGTGAGTTCTAAAAAGTCGGCCTGGGCCGCTTGGAGGCTGTCTTGGTTTTTGGCGAAGCCGAGCGAGACGATGGATTCATCCAATCGGGCGCGGGTGCTCACCCGGGTGATGCGGCCATTGAGTCGGGCAGGCTTGCCACGGATCGCCGTCCATAAATCGTCCATGAAGGGGTCGTACACCACGCCGACCTCGCTCTTGAAACCGTCCTCGGTGCGCACTTCCAGGGCGATGCTCACGGCGGCATGGGGGATTCCGTAGGCGAAATTCACGGTGCCGTCGATGGGGTCCACGACCCAGCGTGCAACCGCCTTTTCGCTGGCCACGTCGATCCCTTCTTCACCCAAAACGGGGATGGACGGAAAGACAGTGGCCAGTGCTCGGGTGATGAGTTTTTGGCACTGCACATCGAGCTCGAGCTTGATGTCGTGTTGGTGCGACTCATTGACCTGCTTGGCACGGCGCAGGTTTTTTTTCATCAATTCCCCAGCCTCGCGGGCCGCCGCCACGGCTGCGGCCAACGCTCGGGTGTTGGAAGGCGGGCGGGAAGAAAGTAGGGGTTGGCTCATCGTCGCGACTCCAGCCTGAACTGCTCTCACCCTTCACATCAACCGTGGACCCTCGACCAAGATTCTATAGTTTGCGGAGGGTGAAAGGATGCTCAGTCCTTCGACGATCTCTCCGAGGGAGATGGGATTCCTGAATCGCGGGACCCAGGAATCGACCATGGGGACGGTGGCGATTAGGACGGTAACCCGAATCGGACATGAGCATCGTCACTGGA
>JAPLUH010000443.1 GCA_026397675.1 Verrucomicrobiota bacterium | reverse complement strand
GGCCTGCAGAGCGGGACGCAGTCGATCTGGAAATGGAACGGGGGAGGCTGCCTTGACGGCTGACTGAGTGCGGGCCAGTTCACGGAGCAACTCACGGCGGCGGCGTGTGATCTCCACCATCGGTGGCTTGACTCCGGACTCTAAGGCGCGCCCCTCTTCCTCGGACAAGTCAGCCAATTGGAGGCATACTTGATGATAGGCAGCCAGCGAGGTCTCAAAAGCGGCAGACATGGTCTGTTTCACGGCTGGGCTGCAGGAATCCGAGGCAGCGGGTCCTTCCGGGAGGCAGTCTTCAGCACCGACATCCGCAGCGTGGCCATGTTCCGCAGGATTTGAACCGGAACCGCGTTGGCAGTGGTATTGGTGTTGGAACCAACAGACGGGGTGATCGGGGCATCCACGATCTGCTGGTAAGTCTTGATCGCTTCCTCGACTTGGCCCAATCGCTCTTCACACAAACCCACTTGATACTGGAACGCCTGCCGAGTTTGACCATCTGCATTGGACCGTGCCAGTGCCCGATACAGAGACACCGAAGAAAGGTAATCGCCCTCCAAGTAGAACTGATTGGCCAACTCGTTTCCGACGCGGAGTTTCCACGGCATCCATCGCGTCAATCGATCGGGTGGGGCCAACTCGACCGCCTCCAACAAGAGTTGAAACTGCTCCAAAGCAGCGTCACGCTTCTTCTGCTGTTTCAAGGAATGAGCCAAAAAGTATCGAGCCTCGGGAATGTAATCGGAGTCAGGAAAATCATCGAGAAACCCCATTGCCTGCCGCTCCAAGATACCGTCAGCAGCCGATTCTCGCAGCGAGCGCAATTGCTTAATCCGAACGGTCTCGACTTCGAGTTCTTCCGACTTGGTTTGAAGCATTCGCCCATAGAGATCGGCCGCTTCAGCATGGCGCCCGAGATCAGCACACGTGTCCGCGATGGCTGACTGAGCCATCATCACTAGACGCCTCGAGTAGGCGATATTGCGACCGTCAATCCTCGGTACCGAACGCAACACGAGGTAAAATTTTTCAATCGCCTCTTCCTTCAGGTCGAGCCGCCGCAACAAATACCCTTGTCGCAATAAGACTTCTGGCACCGCCGCGTCTCGGGAATACCGCTCGACGTATTCAGCCAACAGCTGCAGAGCCCGTTCCAGGTGACCGCCAGCTTGGTCCTTTTCAGCTGCCAATTCGCGCTGATGGGCCAACTCGAGAAGAGTCAATTTGCGAGTGTCTTCCTTGATGCGTTCCGAGGCATCGGAATTCAACACCGCTTCGACCGTCCGACTAAATTCCTCCAAATAGTTGGTGCGCGGGCCCATTCCTCGCAGTTTTTGGAAACGCGATTCGGCCGCCTTGTTTTGGTCCAACAAGTAGTTCGTGTTGGTCTTAAACTGCAGATTCTCGGTAGGCAACGCGCCCAACCGGGGATCCAGCCCATACTCCACGGCCACAGCTGCCGCCTTCGGATGATCCACCCCTCCGGCTGGAGTTGGGGAGTCCGCTAAGGCCACCATTCCGAAGAGAGTCGCCGCCAGAAATCGTTCAACGCAATTCATAGGTAGCCCTTCCTGTGCCCCGCGCCGAGGATTCCCCGGAGGACACCCGCAACGGCAGAACGATATTCATGGGCACTCCTGAAGTGCCTGTCATTCCCGCCGGACCGTTGGTCAAATTCAGTTGAGTGAAAAAATACCGGAGCAACTGCCTCGATTTTTCCGGGTCGTCACCGACGCCGGCCGGGACAGGATCTACGGGAGATGCGACGGAGGGGGGCATCTGGAGATAGCTCGATTCACTGGTGTCCGCCCGAACGGTGAAATTAGTCCGATGCATGGCTGAGCTTGTCTTCAATTCAGACAAAAACTCCGCCGTGAACTGAGGCTCAGGAATATAGGTCTGCGGGAGCGGTGCCAATGGCGGAACGGGCGGCTTAGGTGGAATCTCCACTCGAATCTTCCCAAGATCTCGCTCCACGCGACTC
This sequence comes from Verrucomicrobiota bacterium, assembly GCA_026397675.1. Classification (GTDB taxonomy): domain Bacteria; phylum Verrucomicrobiota; class Verrucomicrobiia; order Limisphaerales; family UBA9464; genus SXXZ01. Next base: position 10,330 of record JAPLUH010000443.1, on the reverse strand, counting down.
AGGTATCCTGCTGGCTCAGCACCCTCCGTGCTGAGGGCCAGAAGCACGACGACGGATGCAAGGGCAACCGGAAGAGTGAGGACTTTCATGAAGGAGGCCGTTGGCAGTGGGGAAATCAGAGTCTTCATTGGGTGCTTGAAGGATTGTTGGTTTCGTCATCCCGCGAGGCCGTATCGGTTGGAACATCCTGCTGAGAGACCACCGCTCGAGTGACCAGGTAATCCTCCTCTGAGAGAGGCTTGCGCCAGTCATCAACATCAAAATCATCCACCGATTGAACCCACTCCTGAAGTTGGATCAGGCGCATCTGGCGAGCCATCCGGTCACAATCCGGCATTCCCAAAAGAGTGTAGTGCTCCTTCCAATGCTTGAACAAGGGGCTCGCCGGATTGGTGGTAATTAGGAACACCCCTTTATCGGAGGTGAGCCTCAAGGCTGTGTCCATGGGGTGACGATGCCAAAAGCGGCAGACGTTGGACGTTGCTAAGGCAGTACCGCCATGCCAGATGGACGGTGAACGAGCCGACAATGCCGACCGAAGCACCGATGAAACCAAGTCATTCACCGACCAGCCATCCGCATGGCATTGTAAAGCAACCAGTCGCCGAAGCTCGGTGCCCAGACGAATCTTGAGCTCTTCGCCCTCGAGCGACGCCGAACGCCGAGCTGCTTTACCTTTTTTAGGTTTCCGCTCGGAAGCAACGTCCGAGTCCTCCGCCGTGGGGCTATTGGGTTCGGCAACCGTAGTTTCCCCAGCGGCCTCTTGCTCCGAAGTCGGCACCTCATCCAGCAGCCCGCGCATGCGGGTCCGCTCACGATCAATCACCTCGGTGCGCAAGGCCCGAAGCTTCTCCAAGGGGTTAATTTCTTCGGAGGATGACGCCATGATCAGGAAACTGGGGTCCGTTCGAGACCTTTAATCGCCGTCGGATGACCCGGTTGGATAGCCAGAATCGTTTGAAAGATCGCGCGGGCATCATTGGGCTTTCCGCTCTGCAAACTGGCCAAAGCTAACCGAATGAGGTCGTCAGGTAGCCAGCCATTGCTTCTCAGCGACGACGCATAGCTCATCCGTGCCTCCTCGGGCGAGGATTCCAGCTGCAAGTCCCCCTTCAAACGCCATCCGGCTGCATGTTCTGGATGCTCCGCGACCACCTGCTCCAGCACGGCTAACGCCTCGGATTCTCGGTGACAATCACGATAAGCCATCGCCAATCGCACCTGGGTATCAGGCAATCCAGGGGCCAAACGGACGGCATGGGACAGGTCGCGAGTGCCTCCTAAAGCATCGCCGCTGAGATACCGGAGAGAACCGATCGAATCCCAGATCTCCGACCACTCGGGCCGCAGTGCCGCCAACGCCTCCAAGCGACCCAATGCCTCCCGGATCTGTCCACGCGCCTGAAGTTCACCCGCGCGGTCCAACTCTGAGCGGACATGCGAATCGACCTGAGCCATGGCCGCTGCCCGTTGCTGCTCTCGGGCCACAGACAAATTCTGCTTCAATTGGGCATTATCGGGCTGCAGCGCCGCAGCCGCTTCCAGGCTGGTCACCGCATCATCCCAACGGCCCAGATGAAAGGCGCAAATGCCCCGAGAAAGCAGCAGGCTGAAGTCGCCCGGGTTTCGGTCGAGCAAGCGCTGGATCAACCAACGCCCCTCCTCATACCGTCCCTCTCTCAAAGAAAAATCAGCCTCCAAGCGACGCGCTTCGTCGAAACCTGGATCGAGTGCGAAAACCCCTTCCAGCGCACTGGCTGCACCCCGCTTGTCCCCCGATTCGAAGAGCACCAACGCCAACCAAGTCCCGATCGATGGATCCCACGGGTTAGATCGGAAGAGTTCCTCTAAATGCGGCCGAGCCATCTTGGTCCACCGCTGTTCCAATAAGACCGAAACCAGAGAACGCCTCAGAGAATCATCCCGCGGACGAACACGGAGGACCTCAATCCAAGCCCAACAGGCGAGACTCGGATGACCTGATTTATAATCCGAATCTGCCTCGGCGAGCAGTGCCGTCAGGTCATCAGCCCCTCCGCGGCGTCCCATGCGTTGGCGAGCGACACCGAGATTTTCACGTGCCACTTCCCCTCCCCCGTGAACCACCTGGACCCGGGCAAAGGTCTCTGCCGCAATGTTCCATTGCCCACCTTGCGCCAGGCAAACCCCCAGAGCGGTCAGCAAATCAGCATCCGCGTGACCCGCATCGACCAACCGGATGTAAAACTGTCCAGCCTCGGAGTAAAGTTGGTTGTCAAAGGCCACCCGAGCTCGCCAGCGCAGTGCATCGGGTTGCTGGGGATCAATTGCCAACACCTTCTCAGTTTCTGACTGAAATTCATCCAGCCGCCCCATCTTCAGACTGGCAATGGCTGAAAGAATGCGTCCTTCGAGGTATTCAGGCTGCTGATCCAGTAACTGCTGGAACCGCTGTTTGGCCTCCCAATGCTTTTCCTCATCCATGAGCAGGCTTCCCAAAGTTCGCAGCACGAACAAGGAGTTGGGTTCCACGGTCAACGCCTGCTCCAAATCTTGGATTGCCCCCAAACGATCTCCGGAAGCCGCCTTCGCCTCGGCTTGGTCAACCCAGCGCTTGGACTGAGCCCCCGTGGGTTCAGTGGCACCCGGCGGCACAGCGCCCGAGTCTTCAGCCAGCATCTGGCGACCCATTTCCTGAGGATTGGTAATCATGGTTGTAAGAGCACCAACTTTAGACGGATCTAAATTCTGCCCCGGCAAAACGCAGCACCTTACATGCCAATCGCCGCTGTAGTGATGGCACACTGAGTGCTGCGATAGCTCGGGATGAACATCGCGCTCCATCAAGCAGCAGCGGCCATGACGGCCAACATGCAATGGCATGATTTGGTAGCGCAAAACCTTTCTGGGCAATCCTCTCCAGGGTATCGCGCTCAGGTCGGTGGTTTTGAAGAGTTCCGCATCCCCGGTTCACCGAGTCCCACGACCTCCAACTCTCAGTCTGCCAGCGCCTATCCCATGTTACGGACTGGGCTGAATCGGAACCAAGGAGCTCTTCAACCCACAGGCTCCTTGACTGATCTAGGCTTGGAGGGACCTGGGTTCTTCGCGGTTCAGGCTCCGGGCGGCGGGCGCGCCTTCACTCGAGATGGTCAGTTCCATGTCGACCGACAAGGAGCCCTCATGACGAAGGAAGGTTATCCGGTCCTCGGAGACACCGGCCCCGTCCGCGTCGATCCTCAAGCGGGAGCGGTGTCGTTTGGGCCCCGCGGTGAAATTTCCCAAGGCGGAGTCGTTCGGGGACAAGTTCAACTGGTTGAAGTGGCGGACCCAGCCCAACTCCAGCATCTCAGCGGGAGCTACTACCGTCTTCCCGCGAATTTGAAAACAACTCCGGCAACCGGAACCACCGTGCAAACGGGATTCTTGGAGGGAGCCAACACCTCTTCAGTCCAGGAAATGGGCAACATGCTCTTGGCTATGCGTCATTTCGAAGCCAACCAGCGCGCCCTCCAGGTGGCCGATGAGCGGATGGGCCGATCCATCCAGGAACTCGGAACTCCGCCCCAATAGCCACTGATCTCACCGCAACTGACTTTCTGAAACTCCCATGATCCGAGCCCTCTATAGTTCCGCATCCGGCCTGCAAGCGCAGCAGAACAACCTGGATGTCATCGCCAACAACTTGGCGAACGTGAACACCACCGGTTTCAAGAAGAGCAAGATCGAGTTCCAAGATCTTCTCTATCAGGCCACCCGTATGGCTGGCTCAGAACAAGGTGCGGGCAACGCTCTGCCTGCCGGTGTCGAAGTCGGACACGGAACACGAACGGTCGCCACGGCCCGGGTCTTTACCAACGGCGAAATGAGCCAGACCGGTGAAAAATTAGATTTGGCCATCATGGGTGATGGTTTCTTCGAGGTCTCATTGCCCGACGGAACCCGCGGCTACACTCGCGATGGTGGTTTCAAGACCTCCTCAGCGGGCACCGTCGTCACCAGTGACGGTTACAACGTGACCGGTTTTCCAGCCGTCCCGTCTGGAACGACTGGAGTGACTATCGCTAATAATGGTCAGGTAACCATCGCAACGGCCGGTGGAACACAGACCAGCCGACTGCAGCTCACCCGCTTTCCTAACCCCTCGGGCCTGACTGCCATCGGCCGGAACGTCTACCGCGAAAGCGTTGCCTCCGGCGCTCCCGAGACTGGGCAACCGGGCGAAAACGGATTTGGCGAAGTGAACCAAGGGAGCCTCGAGCTTTCGAACGTCAAAGTCGTCGAGGAAATGGTGAACATGATCATCGCCCAGCGGGCCTACGAGGTGAACACCAAGGCCATCTCCGCCGCGGACGAGATGATGCAGCAAAGCAACAACCTCAAGCGTTGATGCCCATCCCCATGCAACGAACTCTCCTCCTAATCTCCTGTCTGCTGAGTGCTGTCTCATTGGTCCTGGCGGCCGATAACGCCTCTATCAGTACTCAGCATCCGATGAGTGGGGAGGAACTGGCAGGATTGCTGGAGAACTCCTTGCGGAACCTTTGGAAGATTCAAGACGGCACGCTGACTGTCGAATTTGATCGGAACCTTCCCCCAATTTCCCTACCTCCCGGAGAACCCTCCTTGCGGTGGACGACACAAATCCAGCAGCCGAATCGTCGCCTTTACCCCCAATTTGAAATCCGTGTCGAGGGTCAGGTGGCCGCCTCCTTGGCAATTCCCATTCGGGTCAAATGGATCCGAGAAGTTTGGGTGACCGACAGTGCCCTACCCAGCCAGGCTGTTCTTTCGGCCGACTCTCTCCAAAAGCAGTCTCTCGATGTTTTGAGCCTCCCCGGATCGGCATGGTCCGGTGATCCGATCGCCGATGATTGGATGACGTCCTCCCCGATTCCGGCCGGAGGGGTTCTTATGGAGCGATCCTTGCGCCGCCGCCCCTCGATTCGTCGAGGCGACACCATCTCGGCTCGCCTCGAGGATGGGGCTCTTTCGGTCGAATTTCAGGCCATTGCCCTCGAGGATGGCTTCAAAGGCGGAACTCTGAAGTTTCGAAGCGCCCTGAAACCGGTGGAACTCAAAGGAAAGGTCATCAATGAAACGGTTGTTGTTGTTGTTCGTTAGTCTTCTGTGCTGCACCGGTGGGCTGCCGGCTGATTCTCTGTGGACGGAAACCTCGATCTCGCCCTTGGCCGATCGGAGGGCGTTGGCTGTGGGTGACTTGCTTTCGGTCATCGTTCAGGAAAACAACTCAGCCACCAAGAACCAGACCAAGAAGACCCAGAAGGAATCGAGCATTGATGCGAGCATCAACCAATTTCTCTTCAAGCCCGAGAACATGAAGTTCATGACCAAGGGCGGAATGTTTCCTGGGATGAACGCCTCGTCCAAAACGGACTTCAACGGCGGTGGGCAGGTCCAAAATTCTGATTCCATCAATTCGCGGTTCACCGTCCGCGTGGTGGACGCTCTGCCCAATGGCAACCTACTGATCGAGGGACGTAGATCCACCTCCTTCTCAGGGGAAAGCCAGACCATCGTACTGCGCGGAACAGTCCGCCGGGTGGATGTCACCCATGACAACACCGTCCTGAGCTACCAATTGGCCGATCTCACCCTGCGCTTCGACGGATCTGGTTCGGTCAACGACAGCCAAAAGCGCGGTTGGTTCGGCAAGGTGTGGGACAAGGTCAACCCGATGTGATCGATGCCTAACCCCAATTACTCCATTTTGAAAAACTTGATCCGACTCGGCACTCCTTGGGCCGTGGCTCTGTGGATGGCCATCATTCCAGTGTCCGCCCAACCTAACGGGGGTGTCCGCATTCGGGACATCGCATTCCTCCACGGAGCCCGAGGCAACCAACTCATGGGCTACGGTCTGGTTTCCGGTATCAACGGCGACGGCGACAAGAACCCCAACTACACCCAGCAGGCCATCGCCAACTTGATGCAGCGCTTCGGCCTAGTGGTCCCTCCCCCCCGAGTGACCTCGAAGAATGTGGCCGCCGTCATTGTCACCGCAGAAATCCCGCCCTTCTCGAAGTCGGGTTCGAAAATCGATGTTCTGATCAGTGCGATGGGTGATGCAAAGACCCTTCAAGGTGGCGTGCTGTTGCAAACCCCTCTCATTGGCTCCGACGGCAAGGTCTATGCCGTGGCTCAAGGGGCCATCAGCATTGGCGGATTTTCAGCCAGCGGCGGCGGCAGCTCGGTGACCAAGAACCACCCCACCAGCGGACAAATTATTGGAGGCGGCATGGTTGAGAAAATGATCCCGGTGACCCTGCTCCAGGAAAACACCATGCAACTGGTTCTCAACGATCCTGATTTCACCATGGCTGCTCGGACGGCTGAGGCCATCAATCGGAAGTTCCCAGACTCATCACGAGCCGTCGATGGCGGCACTCTCATGATCGAGTTGCCCGACCAGTACCAGTCGCTGCCCATCGAATTCATCGCTCAAGTGCAGGCGCTGGAAGTCACGATGGACGTCCCGGCCCGCGTCATCCTGAATGAGCGAACCGGAACCATTGTCGCCACCTCTCGGGTACGCGTGTCGAGTTGCGCCATTGCTCACGGCAGTCTGATCGTCTCCATCGCCCAGTCCGGCACAGTTTCACAACCCAACCCACTGGCGCCCAACGGACAAACGGTCGTTGTTCCAAACACCGACGTGAATGTGACCGAGGCTAAAGGAGGACTCATCCCCTTCGCAGAGATGCCCACCGTAGAAAAGGTGGCCGCCGCCCTTAATTCTATCGGTGCCAGTCCGCGCGACATCGTTGCCATTTTCCAGTCGCTCAAGCAGGCGGGAGCACTGCAGGCAGAACTTCAAGTCCGATAAGATTTTTAGCCGATGACCACCACCCTCTTGAGCAATGTAGACCCGAATACATTGTCGCGACTTGCCAAGACAGGTACCCCCCAGCACCGAGCCGAGCAGGTCGTCGGACAATTTGAGGGCATGTTGGTCCGAGAAATCCTGAAATCAGCCAAACCCCCGAGCATTCTGCCAGCCAAGAGTGGCGAGGCCAAGTTGATCGGCGAAGTCTATGGCGACATGGCCCACGACATGGTGGCCAACCAGATTAGCCAATCCGGACAGTTGGGAATGAGGGCAGCCCTTTCCCGCCAGTTGGCGCTCCAAATCGGGTCTGAACCGCACCCTGAAAAAGCACTTCAACCTCCGCAGCCGTGATCCTTGATCCACAGGATTGGCAAGATTCACTCGCAGCGGAAACTTCGTGTGCGGAGCAACTGTTCAGCATCACTGATCAGCAGCAGACACTCCTGATTCACAGGAAATTCGTAGAACTCACCGGCAATTTAGCCGCCCAGCAACAGGCCGTTGAGCAACTGTTTGTCCTGACCCGGCGCCGCTCGGATTCCCAACAGCAACTCGCGCAGCAATACCAAATTGCTCCGCCGGGCCGACGCTTAGAAATCTACGCCCATTTACCGTCGTACAAGGTCGAAGAAATCGAGCGAATGGTCCTACATTTGCAGTCCGTGATGGATTCCTGTCAGAGGGCCTTCCGCCAAAACCAACTCCTTTTGGGTCGATCCATTGAGTTGGCCCAGCAGGTGCTGCAACGGTCGGGTGTGGTTTCGACCGGCCGCACATACGGAGCCCGGGGCAAAGAGCGAGCCTTCGCTAGTGCAAACCCGGTCTCTCGATGGCAAGCGGTCGTATGATCCAGAACCATGGGCGGACTCCTCAGCACTCTCGAAATTGCGTCATCCTCGCTTTTGGCCTCACGGGCCGGGATCGAGACGGCGGGCGTCAATATTTCGAATGTTAACAACCCCGGCTATGCACGCCAACGGGTCATCGTCGAACCGCGGCGTGACCCCACAGGAGCCGGAGCCGGCGTCGAGGTTGTCGGAATTAAATCGCTGCGCGATTCCATTCTGGACGAGCAGCTCATCCGGGAGACAAGCAACGAGGCCTACCTCGAGCATTTTCAACGGACTCTGCAAATCGGACAGGTGCTGTTGGGCCAGCAAATCGACCGGCAAAGTGCTACACCCGAGGCGGACAGTGCCGCCCGAAATCTCGGCGGCCAAATGGCCCTCGCCAGCGGTTTCTCTGAATTCTACAACGCCCTCCAGGCAGTCTCCGTCTCACCCACTTCGGTACCCGATAGGCAGGTGCTCCTGCTCAAGGCCAGTCAGTTGACCGACAAGTTCAATTCGGTTGAGACTCGGTTTACAACTCTTAGGTCGGACCTGAACACGGACCTGAATAATCGAATTAAGCAGGCCAACCAACTGATAGACCTCACCTCGCATGTCGCCATGGACAACACCTTGGTGAGCAGCAAAGGAGGAGGCATTGCCAAAGATAGTTTACAGATGCGTTTGGAGGAGCTGAGCGCCTACGCCTCCATCCAAAACAAATTCGACGACCAAAACAGGATTACGGTATCGATCAATGGTTTAGAGGTCATCAAAGACAACGCGGTCGTGGGTAAGTTTGAAGGAGCCTTGGATGCTGATGGAGGTCTACAAGTTTCCGTACGAAACTCAGATTCGGACAGCACAGCCAAGCTCACCGGCAAAGGATCCATTCAAGGGTTAGTTGAGGCCAGGGACACGGTCCTCCAGGATCTGCGTCAAGACATCAACCTCATGGCCACCAACCTGATTGAGGGGATGAACTCCGTGCACAAGGTCGGGGTCAGTTTGGATGGTTCCACCGGTTTGGATTTCTTCACGGGAACCGACGCATCAAACATCGCCGTCAACAAGGATCTGATCGACGACGTCCATAAAATTCAACTTAGTGCCGACACCGATGAAGGCGACAACACCATCGCAGCCAACCTCCTAAAGTGGCTCGAGGCTCCTCAGGAAGCGTTGGGGAAAATGACCGTCGCCCAGCATTACAACGAAGCGGTGGCTACCTACGGTCAGGAGTTGGCCAACATCAATAACCGCTTGGCCGACCAGGAAGTTGTTAGTCATACGTTGAAGCAGCAGCGGGCCGGAGTCTCGGGTGTGTCACTCGACGAAGAAATGTCTTCGTTGATCCAATACCAACGGGCTTATCAGTCGTCCGCCAAGCTGATCTCAACGGTCAACGAACTGTTCCAAACCATCCTCTCGATGTAAGTTTTGTATGGAAGGAACACCTCAACTGTTTTGGTTACTGACCTCTCTTGGCCCCGGAACAAAGCCGACTGGAAGGGCGCAATCAGATCTTGGAAAGCAGCCATTGGGTTCTCCAGCAAGAGTTGTTGGATTTACGTGGAAAAATGGCCGAACAAGGCGCGCAAGTAGCCCGAGAAACCGCAATGCGCATGCACCTGGAGGTGGCGCTGGGCAAAGCCCATGAAGAGTGTGACCAGTTGCGGGTACAGTTCGAATCCGTCAAAACGAACTACACCGAGCTAAATCTTCAAAAGGCACTGCTCGAAGCGGAGAATTCCGACCTGCGAGTCCATCTGGACAAAGCCATGCAGGTCCCGATCCCTCCGCCTATTCCTGCTCCAGCGACACTGCGACCGGCTTCTCCTCAGCCCGAAGTAGCCCCAGAGGCGCCTATCGCTGTACCTCGCGCCTCTGCCTTGCTCATGGTGGGCTCACCGGGTGTTCTTTCTGCCATGGAAGGCTTTCCCTCAGCAGAACCCACGATCGTTCCGGTCCGCAGCAAGACTTGGAGTATCGAATTGCAGAACTTCCGCCGCAGGACCGCCGAAAAACCAGTTAAACGCGGGAAAACGTCCGCTCATTCCAAGTCCCGATCAAAGTCCTGAGGCTGGGCTTTGACATCCGAGGCTGACCACTCGCAGTCTCTGATAATGTCGTTCGCATTCCGCTTCTTGGGCACAGGCACCTCCCAGGGGGTTCCCATCATCGGAAAGGAGTATCCGGAGGCCTTTCTAGCCAACCCTCGGAATCATCGACTGCGTGCCTCGATTTACATCGAGACCCCGTCGGTTCGATTGGTCATCGACACCACTCCGGATTTCCGGACCCAGATGCTCCGTGAAAAACTTGGCTATCTGGATGCCGTCCTCATTACGCATGCCCATGCCGACCACATCATGGGAATGGATGACTGCCGCCGCGTCTGCGATCTCCGTGGCGGCCCGCTGCCGGTGTATGCCACGGAAGAAACCTTCCGATCCCTCCGCCGCGTGTATGACTACGCCTTTGGCGGCCATCCTATTCCTTTCAGTTATTTCCACCCGCAGCCCAAGGTCATCGACGGTCCCTTCGAGATTGGCGACCTGCGCGTGACCCCGTTCCAACTACCTCACGGCCGCATCACCACGACGGGCCTAGTTTTTGAACAAGGAGGAGTTCAGCGACTGGCTTATTTCAGTGACTGCAAGGAGGTAAC
>JAPLUH010000455.1 GCA_026397675.1 Verrucomicrobiota bacterium | reverse complement strand
CGGACGAGGTGGAGATGGCCCGAGAGACTCGAGCCCTACCAAGGTGAGGATGGCCCGAGAGACTCGAGCCCTACCGGGGTAAGGATGGCCCGAGAGACTCGAGCCCAACCGGGGAGGTGGCAACTGAGCGAGGGAGAGATGGCTCCGAAAGTGCTGGGCTCGGGTTCCTGCCTTGGTGGCTTGGAGTTTTCTAGTTACCCTCTCCCACTCATGAAGTCCAAGGGGATGGTCTATTTAGTGGGAGCAGGTCCGGGCGACGAAGGTTTGCTGACCCGACGCGGTGCCGAGGTGTTGGCGCGCGCCGATGTTGTCGTCTACGACGCGTTGGTGGAGCCCAGTTGTTTGGCGCTGGCACCCGCCACTGCTGAGCGCATCTACGGGGGCAAGCGGGCCGCGGCGCATGCGATACCGCAAGACGACCTCAATCAATTGCTGGTGGAAAAGGCCAAGGCCGGCCAGACCGTGGTTCGTCTCAAGGGAGGCGATCCGTACTTGTTCGGCCGTGGGGGCGAAGAGGCCAACGAACTCGCGGAGGCGGGAGTTCCCTTTGAGGTGGTACCCGGTGTTTCCTCGGTCACCGCTGCGCTCAATTACGCAGGGATTCCGCTGACCCATCGCGACCACTGTTCGGCGTTCACGGTCATCACCGGGCACGAAGATCCCACCAAGCCAGAGACGTGCCTCGATTACGGGGCCTTGGCGAAAATGCCAGGCACTCTCGTCATTTTGATGGGTGTGGAGCGACTTCGGGAGATTTCGAGTTTGCTCATCGCGGCCGGCAAGGATCCGAAAACGCCTGCGGCGATGGTCCAATGGGGAACCACCGCTCGGCAGCGTTCGGTGGACGCAACATTGGCCACCCTCGCGGAGGCCGCTGAGAAGGCGGGTGTTTCGAGCCCTGCGATTATTGTCGTCGGCGCAGTGGTGTCCGAACGCAAACGGTTGAATTGGTTCGAGCAACGCCCTCTCCATGGCCGTCGTGTGGTGGTGACCCGAACCCGGAGTCAGGCGTCGGAACTGGGGCGTCGCCTTCGGGAACTCGGGGCCGATGTTCTGGAAATTCCGACGCTGCGAATCGAGCCACCGAAGGCGCTGCAGCCGATCATTGAGTGCATCGTGGGTATTAACGAATACAACTGGCTGGTGTTCACGAGCCCTCATGGCGTCAGCACGTTCTTTGACACCTTTTTTAAGGCCTATCCGGACATTCGCAGCGTGGGCAATTTGCGCATCGCCGCCGTGGGTCCGGCGACGTCTGCCAAGCTCACCGAACTGCACTTGCAGGTGGATGCCATGCCGGAGCAATTCGTGGCCGCCAAGGTGGCCGACGCCATCGCCAAGGTGGAGTCGATTGAGAACTTGCGCTTCCTGGTTATTCGCCCCGAAGAGACGCCCTCGGAACTCGCCCGCTTAATTGAGGAGCGCGGGGGTATTGTGGACGAAGTGGCGAGCTATCGCACCGTTCCCGAGACGGCCGACTTGAACGGCGCCGCTGCCCGTTTTCGCGAAGAAGGCGCCGACTGGATCACCTTCGCCAGCGGCTCGGCCGTTCAATATTTCCACGAGCGCTTCGACTTGCCGGGGGCACTTCGGAAGGCAGGTGCGCCTCGGACCCTTAGCATCGGACCGGAGACGAGCAAGGCTCTGGATGCCCTCGGGCTGAAGCCTACGGCCGAAGCCCGTGTGCATACGATCGATGGGTTGGTGGAGACACTGGTCCGACAGGCCGCTCGATGACGGTGTTCTGACCGGTGACATCTTCCGGGGATGACAAGATTGGTTGGAAACCGAGCAAAATAAGGAAAAAGCGGCTTGCACCCGCGGCTTGCGCGGTCGATAACTGACGTTACTTTTTGATTTGTGGCTGACATTGCAAATCGGTATTCCGAGAACGTCACGGGCAAGTACTTCGTCGACAACCAATGCATCGACTGCGACCTGTGCCGCGAAACCGCGCCGAAGAACTACACCCGCTGGGATGACGGCGGTTATTCGTACGTCATGAAGCAGCCGACGACCCCCGAAGAAGAAGCCGCCTGCAAAGAGGCCATGGAAGGCTGCCCCGTCGAAGCCATTGGCAACAACGGTTGATCCACGATTTGAAGAATTCGGTCGGTGACCCCATCGGTCGTCCACCAAAATTCTGACTACAAAAACGCCCGGCTTCGGCCGGGCTTTTTGTTGCTCGGGTTGCCCCCAGCAATACCGCCATCAACACCCCACTGACCCCGGGACGCACAAAGGGGATCCCATGACCTGGGATCCCCTTTTGCGAAGGTTTGTTAATCTTGCCGGGAAGATCAGCCCTGGAGGAGCTGCAAGGCGCTCTGGGGCATTTTGTTGGCCTGCGCCAACATCGATGTGCCGGACTGCACGAGGATTTGGTAGCGGGCGTAGGAGGTGGCCTCTTCGGCGACGTCGACGTCGGCGATGCGCGAAATAGCGGCGCTGAGGTTTTCCTTGGTCACCGTGAGCTGCTCATTGGTGAAATTGAGTCGGCTTTGCACAGCACCCAACGACGCGCGATCTTGAGCCAGCTTGTCGATCGAGTTACGGATGCGGGTGAGTGAAGCCTGCGCTCGGGGAACAGAAGTGATGTCGAGACCCGACTTCAGATTTACCGCAGTGGATGAATTGGGATTTGCATCGATACCGAAACTGGTCATGTCAGCACTAATCGCAAGTGCTTTCGGTGAATCTTTGATGTCTAATACAACCTTGTAAACACCGCCGACCTTGGACGTGGCGGTAATATCGTAGGTTCCGTTCAGCCCCGAGATGTCTATCTTGGCCGCATCGTAAGCCGTTTGAGCGGTGGGTACTGCAGCGGTGGCCGTAGCGAACGCAGTATCTGCTGTATTTTTTGCAGTGATCAATCCTGCAGCAGCAGCAGCAGGTGAAC
>JAPLUH010000418.1 GCA_026397675.1 Verrucomicrobiota bacterium | reverse complement strand
ACCGTTCCAACAGGTCCCGTTCGTCTCACTCCCTCGCAGAAGATGGCAGCCCTACTTGTGCTGCTGGGCGAGGAGAGCGCCAGCATCTTGCTCAAGAGTCTCGATGACAACGAACGCGAGCTCGTTTCCTCAGAAATGGTGAATTTGCCACTGATGACCGTTGAGCAGCAAACCTCTGTGCTCAAGGAATTCACGGAGATGGCCATTCAAGCCAATTCCGGGGTCAGCGGATCGGTCGAATACACGCGGATGGTCCTCGAAAAGGCCGTGGGTCTCTTTAAGGCGGCCGAAGTCATTGGCCGCGTGGGCACGCGGCGCACCTCGGTGGCTGCGATGCAGCAAATCATCGATCTCGATGCGACTTCCATTTGCAATCTCCTCAAGGAGGAGCAACCGCAGACCGTCGCGCTGGTGGTCAGTTATTTGACGGCCCAGAAGGGGTCAGAAGTGCTCAAGAGCCTTCCTGAAAGCCTTCAGGAACAAGTTATTGAGCGCCTGGCGACACTGGCTTCCACCCCGATCGAGGTGGTGGAAACGGTAGGCGAAGTGCTGTCCAAGAAAATTGGTCGCAAGGTGACCAAGGCCCTCAACCAGACCGGAGGCATTAAGGCGGCGGCGGCTACCCTGAACGCGATGGATAAGACCATCCGCTTGGGCATCCTCAACAAACTCGATGAACGAGTGCCCGATCTGGTGCGGTCCATCCGCATGAAGATGTTCACCTTCGACGATCTGGCCACGTTGGATGTCAAGTCCCTCCAAAAGGTGCTCCGCGAGGTCGAGGCCGCCCGTCTGGCCATTGCCCTCAGTGCGGCCAACGAGAATCTGAGACAGTCCCTCTTGGGGGCTCTATCGAAGCGCGCGGCCGAAACGGTCAACGACGAAATTTCCAACCTCGGGAAGACCAGTCTTCGCGAAATCGAGCAAGCGCAGGAAGGCATCGTAGATGTCGTCCGCAAGCTCGAGACCGACGGCGAGATCTCCCTCGACTCGAATTAAATTATCCTATGACTCAAACACTGCTGCAACATACCTCAACGCTTCGGGACATTCGTCTCTCGGTGCTTGGTTTTCACCGCGAAGAGCGACTGTCTCCGCCGGCAGACATGGAAGCGATCCGTCGAAAGATCGAACACGAGGCGTATCGCCGTGGTGTGGCAACGGCCACCGAAGCGTGCGAAGAACGAGTCCGGGTGCTGCGCGAGGAAATCGAACTAAAGCACCGGGAAGAGGTCGGTGTGTATCTTGAGCAGTTGTCCCAGAAGATGTCCTCTCAGTTGGCTGAGCGGATGGAGATTCTGGAGAAAGCCTTGCTCCAACTGACGGTCGAGGCGGTAGCCAAGATCGTTGGAAGCCTGCCCATCACCGTCGACGTCATTGAGTCCAGCCTTCGAGAGACCCTCGGCGCAGCCCTTGGCACTCCGGTGTTGCGGGTGATGCTCAATCCCGAGGATCTGAAGATGCTCGAGAATGCTTCCTACAGCGAAATCCGCTCCCAATGCGCGGCCCGTGGTATCCAGATGGCCCCGGATTCTGGAGTGGATCGTGGCGGATGTCTCGTAGAGACCCAGTCTGGTTTCGTCGACGGCCTCCGGTCTTCGCGCATCGCCAGCTTCAGCAGCGCCCTTGAGGGGGCTTGATGTTTGAACTGGTTCCAGACAAGCCGACCGGTCTGCGGTTTATCCAGCAGGCGCAGCAACGCCTGAGAGAGGCGCGCCTGACCACCCCTGTGGGGTCGGTGGTGCGCGTGGCGGGGCTGACGGTCGAATCGCTGGGGCCCAAGGCGGCGCTGGGCGACGTCTGTCAAATCCGTTGCTCCAACGGTCGGGAAATTAGCGTCGAGGTCGTTGGTTTCCATAATCAGAACCTCATTTTGATGCCGCTCGACACGATCGACGGATTGTGTCCCGGGGACGAAGTTCGTACCAGCCCCCAACGGCGTCGGGTTCCCCTGGCTTCCGGACTTTCCGGCAGGGTTATCGATGCCTTGGGCAAACCCCTAGACAGTGGCCCCCCTCTGCAATGGATTGCTTCCACAGGGGATGGTGCGGTGCCCAATCCCTTGTCTCGGGCCCGAATCCAACATCCGCTCATTACCGGAGTCCGAGCCATCGACAGCTTCACGCCACTGGGGCGAGGCCAACGGGTGGGAATCTTCGCCGGAAGCGGTGTGGGAAAATCGACTTTGTTGGGAATGATCGCCCGCCGGTCCGATGCGGACATTAATGTCGTGGCACTCATCGGCGAACGTGGACGCGAAGTGCGTGAGTTCCTCGAAAATGATCTGAGCGAGGAGGGTCGTGCTCGCTCCATTGTGATCGTAGCCACGGCCGACCAACCGGCCTTGCTCCGGGTGAAGGCGGCTTCACTGGCGCTGCAAATTTCGGAGCAACTCCGAGATGAGGGTCGCAAGGTGTTGCTGATGATGGACTCGGTCACGCGCTTTGCCATGGCTCAGCGAGAAATCGGTCTTGCTGTCGGGGAACCGCCCACCGCCCGAGGGTATACCCCATCGGTCTTCGCAGCCCTGCCTCGACTTCTGGAGCGCGCGGGGAATTCCGATCGCGGGTCGATCACCGGCATTTTCACAGTTTTGGTCGAGGGTGATGACCTGACTGAACCCATCGCCGACGCCACCCGTTCCATTCTTGATGGTCACATTGTCCTCACCCGTGAGTTGGCAGACCGCAATCACTGGCCCGCCATCGAAGTGCTGGGAAGCATTAGTCGTTTGAACCGGGATTTGCTCGGGCCCGATCAAATCACTCTTCAAGGAGAAGCCCGTGAATTGTTGGCGTTGCACCGCCAAAACCGGGATTTGATCGGAGTGGGCGCCTATGTCGCTGGATCGAACCTCAAACTCGATCGAGCCATCGCAACCCTGCCCCACCTCGATGGGTTCCTGCGTCAGTCGCAAACGGAGGCACCCTCTCCGACTCCGTTGTGGGAGTTATTGGCGTTGGCCTTGCGTCAGGGAATGACACCGATGGCCAACACCATGGGAGACCGCTCAAAACCTGTTGGCGCGTATCGTGCTGCGACGACCCGATAAGGTATGGGTCGATTCAGATTTAGCCTCGAAACGTTGCTTCAGATACGCGCCTCTCAGGAGAGTGCAGCGGCTCAATCGTTGGCTCGGGCTAATCAGGATCGGTTCCGCTGCCAAAGCGATCTCGATCAGGTGATGTCCGACAGTCGTTCTCTGAACGACTCGCTCTCTGAGGGTGGCATCGCCGCATCCATCTCCGTGGCCCTGCGGCCGGGACTGCGACTCAACGCCGAGCGCGCTCGAGGCGCCCTGGCAGCCCAACACGGGGTGGTTGACCAATGTTTGGCAGAGTGGCAACAGGCCAAACTCCGTTTAAGCCTCCTCGAAAAACTCCGCGAAGCCCGCCTCAAGGAACACCAGCGATCGGAACGGTTGGCCGAAGAGCGCTACCTCGACGAGCGCGTTATTCAAAGCTTCTGACTCCCATGCGCACACTTCTCCTGGCCCTCATCATCATCCTGCTCGGTATTGGCACCTCGGTCGCCACGTTCCTCTATGGTGGTAAGACGGCGAAGGCACGTATTCAGACGACCATTTCCCAGATCCTCGAAGCCTCTCAGGCGTCGGCGGCAATCAAGTCCCCGGAGCAGGACGTCCTCCAAGATCCCCCCGATGTCCAACCGGCGGGCAACGAGCGCCAGACTGAGCTAAGTCTGGCCGCTTTGGAGGCCATGCGGGAAACTTCCGAACCCGGTTCACTGCGCTTCGACAATCCGGATGTGGTTAATTTGCTCAACCAACTGCGCACTCGCCAAGAGTACCAGGACAGCCGCGAAAAGCGTCTGAAGGACGTTGAAGAGCGAATCCGCCTGGAGATGCAAAATCTCAACCTAGCCACACAGTGGATTGCTCAGGCCCGCGTCAGCCAAGAGCACTTATTAACCAATCGGATCACCTACATCCGGGTGGAAGAACAGCGAAGCCTTCTGGAACATGGTCGCCGTATATCCGCGCTCCCGCCCGGTCAAGCCGTTGCAATTCTGACCAACTATACGCCGGATGAGATTGCCCGGACCCTGACCGTGATCAACTCCACCAACGCCTCGTCGCTCTTGGGCGCCTTGGTGAGCACGGGAGAATCGGGTGTCCGTCTGGCCGCCGACATTTCTCGTCGAATGATGCACATCTCGCTGCGGTCGCCCGATGGAACCAATTCCACCTCGGGTTCACCCACGCCATGATTTCAAACGACCTGAAGGCGCTGGATTCAAGTCCCCGTGCCTCCCTGCCCTTTTCATGGAATTCCGACGGGGATTCAGGGATCGCTTCCGGCGGGCCAACTGGAGCAATAGCGTTCCAGACGCACCTGAACTCTGCCCAATCTGCTCAGTCCTTGGAAACGGGCTCCACACCGATTGCCGTCGACCCACAGAAAGCTGAAACGGCAGAATCCGTTGATTCTTCATCGAGGGGTTCGCTCCCGATTCCTTCGAATCACCCATCGACTCGGCCTTCGATCAAACCGATCCGCAAGCCCTCTCTCAATCTCCGGGCAATGGTCGATGCCAAGGTGAGATTCATTGGCCCGAGTGCCGATTCTATTTCGACACCCTCCGGATCCTCTTTAGTTCCATCGGCCCAAGCCGGGACGTCCTCTTGGGGACAACCCTTGGGGCAGGCCGAACGGTTAGAGTCTGATACGCGGAGGCCAGCGTCCTTGAATTCTGGATTCTCACCCCGGAATGACATTCCTCAAGGACTGCCCGATCGCCCACTGATGGATCTCCGGCATTTGCCCGATGCAGAAGTCGTAATATTGCGTGATAAACGGGGTGATTCACAGGATGTGCCCAGTTCCAAGCAACTGTCAGGCGATGTGTTTTCAGCCCCCTCCAATGCCGGTCTGACTTACGCATCGAGGAGAGTCACCCAGAGACCGAACCCTGCGTCTTCATCCGAATCAAATTTCGAGATTCAGCCTGAGTTTGCATCAGTCCTTGAGGAATTGCCGGCTGCGGTTTCAACAAACTCCGGCGGCGGTGAATCAACTTCCAAACCCCAGACCATTGCAGCCATGGGTGCACGGGTTGGAGCGGTCCAAATCCCGGCCAACGGGTCCCTGCGAGCTGCAGTAACGACAGAGACATTTCAGTCGTTGCCGACGTCACGATCCGCCACGGCTTCCGAGCCGTCATTGGGCAGCGATTCGATCTCCAGCGAGGTTCGAGACGCCGCCCGTCGTGCCGTTGCGCAATCGCAACTCCTTGGCGCATCTCCCGTCGCTGGCGCATCCGTTCGTCCCGCCAACAACAACGATGCGTTCCGCAGTCTCATTCTTGATCCGGGGACCGGCGCCCTTGCGAGTTTAACCACGGATTTGGCCCCTTCATTGGGGGGGCGCTTGAGCGACAACGCCTCGAAACAGAATTCTAGTTCACCATTAGCGACCGGTCTGTCCTCCGTGCTTCCGACGCCATCCACGATGGCGCGGACTTCTGAAACCAACGGCGCAGAACCCTCTGCGAACACTCGACCAGAGACTGTCCAAAATGGGGTTTCAGATCCAACCCGAGTCAAGCGCAACCTTGCGACGACCGCGCCGACTCCGTCGATCATCCCTGTCGAATCCGGCTCGCAAAACGGTGCGTTCATCCAGCGCGAAACACGCTCGGTAAACCCGAGTTCGGAGTTAATTGAGACCGCTCCGACCATTGAAGCCGTGGGCTTGAATGCAGCCATCCAATCAAATCTCGCCGAGTCGCCATCACAACCCAAGCCGGCGGTGTCACCCCTACGGCCGGCGAACCGATCACCCCACGCACGGGGTACAGAGACGGATGCATCGACTGTTTCGGCACAAACTTCTCTTGAGGCCGATACGGGGTTTCCAACGCTCCTGAATTCGGACAACGGCACCAACGATTCGATGCAATCGGACACCCTCGCCCGCGACACGGGTTCCGACTCCTCATCGCCTTCTGATCAGGGTCATTCACAAGCAGCTACGCCCCCCTTCACAGCTACTTTCCCCGGAGCATCGCAAGCCCCATCGCTCCACGCACACTCGGAAAGCGGAGCCTCGAACACTCCCAAGACCGCTGAAGCAGCCACTACGGCCTCGCTCCTTCACGACTCTCACAAATCTGGTGATGTTCGACTGGTTCATCTGGATTCCCCAGGCGCGGGTGGCTTGGAACTGCGCATCCAAGAAGTGGGCGAAAAACTTATTATCCGGACGCAGGATCTAGTGGGTTCCATCGACGGACAAAGCACCCAATGGAAAGAGCTCCAGCAGCGTTTGGAGACCAGCGGCATTGTTCTCCTGCCCATCGAAGCCTCATTCGCTGCAACGGCCGCGCCCATTGAATCTCGATCCGACGACTTGCGGCACACAGTTTGCTACGACGGAAACATGGTCTCCAATGGTCGCGATAGTTCGGATCCTCGCTCGTCGAGTGGTCGGGCACGCTCCTTCGGAGAACCTTCTCACTTGGCCTCTCCGGAGTTGCCCGATGAGACCACAGAATCTGCCGAGGCGCTGCCCGCCTCTAGGCAGTGGTGGGCCTGAAACTAGGACGACACTGACATGAGCATACCATCCTTCATGACCTCCACGGCCGCCACTCAGGCGGCCCAGGCCAACGCGGCACCACAGCGTCCCCAGGTCAAAACACTGGGGCAGGATGATTTTCTGAAGCTGCTGACCATGCAGATGCAGAATCAGGATCCGATGAATCCTCAGACCAACACGGATTTTGTCGCTCAGATGGCGCAGTTTACCACGCTGGAGCAGTCCCGGAGCATGACGAGCAGCCTCCAGAGCATCCAAGCTCGCCAGGATGTCCAGACGGCAGTCCAACTTCTCGGTAAGCCGGTCCAATTGGCCGATGGCACCATCGGGGTTGTTGAAAAGGTTACCCTCGACAAAACCGGCGCTCCATCGCTGCAGGTGGGTTCTAAGAACTACGGCCTCAACAAGGTTGTGGCCTACGACCAGCCCGCCAATTTGTTCGCCAATCCCTCTCCAGTGGGTCCCTGAGAGTCCCTTTAATGCGCTGAGTTCCAACCAATAACTGACACACACATGATCAGATCCCTCAATACCGCGAGTCTCGGAATCCGACAGTTCCAGGCGTCCCTGGATGTTCTGGCCAACAACCTCGCCAACCTCAATACGGTGGGTTACAAGTCGAGCCGAGCAGATTTTGTTGAATCTCTGAACTCGGTACTACGGGCTCCGACTCCCGATTCAGCGAGCGGAAGCGGCACCTCCGGTGTGACCGTGGGCAATGGTGTGGCCACGGCCGCCATCCGCTCTAATTTCTCGCAGGGTTCCGTTAACCAATCGGGGTTGGCGACCGACTTCTCCATCACGGGTAGCGGCTACTTCTTGGTGAGAAATTCCTCGTCCGGTGAAGTCTTCGCGACCCGCTCGGGCAACTTCCGTCTCGACTCGTCGGGATACCTCGTCACCTACGGTGGCATGCGAGTCCAGGGTGTGGAGGATTTTCAGAAGGATCCCAACAAAATTGGTGATATCCGTTTCGACAAGGGAACGGTGCCTTCCGGGGCTGCCGCCACGGCCGCGACCGCTGCCATCACCAACATCAGTGTGGATGGAGCCGGCCGGCTAAATACACTGCTGGACGACGGCACTCAGTATGTGCGCGCTCAGGTGGTTTTGCAGAGTTTCAGCAATGAGCAAGCCTTGGTTCGAGCTGGCAACAACTTGTTCACCAATTTGGGTGCTTCCGGTGCCGCGACGGCGGGTGCTACCGCACCTCGACCCCCAATAACACGATTTTGAATGGGGCCCGCAAGGCCAACCAGGATGGCATGGGGCGCATCGAACAGGGCGCACTCGAACTCTCGAACGTCGACGTATCGAGGGAGTTCTCGAACATGATCACCACCCAACGCGCGTTTCAGGCCAACGCGCGCATGATTACCACCAGCGACTCAATCCTTGAGGAGTTGGTCAACTTGAAGCGCTGATCCTCTCCCGGAAATTCCCATGTCCGACGCACACGACAAAGAAAAGAAACCCGCAGCGGAAGAAACTGCAGGCGCTTCCAAAGCAGCCAAGGGCGGGATGTTGGTCCCGTTGATTGCGGCTGCCATCATCTCGGTGGGCGGCAGTTTTGGCGTGGGCTTCTTCCTCAACAAACAGCTGCTGAACGGCATCAACAAGGAGTTGTCCGTGGCGTTAGCGCAGGCGGGGGCTTCTGAAGATCATGGAGACGCCCATGGTGCAGCCAAAGACCACAAGCCCGCGTCCGGGGCTCATGGAGCGGATGCCAGCCATAGCAAAGCATCGAAAGACGACGCGCACGCCAGCGGTGCGGACCATGGTGCGGCCCCCAAGAAGACGGATGCAGCAGCCGCTCACGATGCTCCAAAACCGAAGGATGACGGCCACGGCGGAGGAGCTCATGGTGGCGCTCCGGCCAAAAAAGAAACCCCTGAGGAGATCGCCAAGGCGGCTCAAATCAAGGCCGGGCTCTTCCCTCTGGGCGCCGACCCGATTGTGGCCAACCCATCGGGTGACACCCGCTTTGTGGTGGTAAAAGTAACTCTCCTCAGTGTGGGCCAGGCCGACATATCCGGACCGGTGGAGGCCAACATTGATCGTTTGCGGGATGCCGTTTCATCCTTCCTCGCCGACCAGCGCATCGATGACATGCAGAAGCGGGGCTTCCGCAGTCAGATGGCTGCTCAACTAGCCTTGGCGTTCAATCGGATCCTGGGTCCGGGGACTGTCAAAGAGATCATCTTCCCTCAGTTCGTGATTCAGTGAGTGCTTCCGATACAGCGGGCTCGGCAGTGGATGCCAAGAAGCCAACCGAGGTAAAACCTTTTGTGGTGGGACAGGCCAGTTCCCTGTCTGCCCAAGAGCTCAACCGTTTCCGAATCCACAATGAAGGGATCATGCGCTCGGTGGGTGCACGTCTCTCTCTGTTTCTTCGCGCTGAGTTCGCCTTCGATCTGGAGCACCTCGATGCCATGGAACTCGGTCGATACGCCTCCAAGGCGGAGCCCATCGACAATTACATTCTTTTCCAGGTAGAGCGATTTCCGGGCACCGGTGTGGTCGGTTTTCCAAAACCTTTGGCACTGGCGATCGGCGATCGGATGCTCGGCGGCCGTGGGTTCGGTGCCAATCCCGACCGGGAGTTGCGCGAGGTTGAGCTAGCCCTGCTGAACCAGGCGGTCTTGTTGGCACTCAAGGAATACTTCTCCAAGTGGAGCGATTCTCCGGACGAGGCCAAGGTCCGTATCGTGGGCCGCGAGACCAACATCAAGCTCTTGGCCGAGGATCATCCCACAGCGGTGGTCTATATCCTCAAAGTGCAGGCCATCATCGGCGATTGCTTCGCCACCGTGGATATCATCCTGCCCTTGGAGATGATGGCGCAGAGCATTCAGAAAGCCATGGTGAGCATGGGCGAAGCTGGATCGGATGCAGCCAGTTTAGCCAAGGATAAGGTCCTGTGGAATCCCGGCTATAATGACCTGACGATGCGCGTCTCCGCCCTTTGGGCCGGATTGACCATCACCCCTCGAGAAATTCTTCAGATGCGGGCCGGAGACATGATTCCCCTAGACCCATCGAAGATCGATGAGGTGGAACTCCAGATCGAGGGTCTTCCGCGCTTCCGCGGTAAACTCGGCAGTGCCAACCGCAAGGTGGCCATCGAGATCACTGAACGACTCACCTGACACTAACCATGACCAACGACATCAGCGACAACCCGTCCATCGAGTTCCTCCTCGACGTCCCTATTCAGTTGAACGCTGAACTCGGCTCCTGCGAGATGACTTGCCGCGAGTTGCTCAAACTCGACATCGGGTCTGTGGTCCAGTTGGACAAACCGGCGCACGCCTCAGTGGATCTTTTCGTGAACACGAAGTTGGTGGCTCGCGGTGAAGTCGTCGTGGCCGAGGGCAATTTTGGAATTAAGATTAAGGAAGTCGTTTCCCGCCCAGGTTCCCTGCCCAAGGCATGACCAACCTGACCCCAGCACTGCCCGCTACAGCCGTCGGATCGTCGCTACTGGCAGACTGGACCCGGATGTTGGGGACGCTGTGCCTGCTGCTGGCCACGGTCTGGGTGGGTCTCATTTGGCTCAAGGGCCGCAACTGGTTTAAATCGACAATAGATCGGCGCATCCGCCTTCGAGTGGATGAGAGCCGCGGACTGGGCAACCGGTCCTTCCTGCACTTGGTTTCCTGTGGTAGTCAGCAATTCTTGGTCTCCTCATCACCCGCTGGGGTTTCAATGATCGCTGAACTCATGCCGGAGGAATCCCAACCGGCGGCGACCGCTCCTGAGGTCTCCGATTTTTCAAAGCGTCTGAATGAGGCTCTTCCTCAGGTTCCCACCGGCAGGCCGGGCGCACCATGAACTTCGCGGACTCTCACCTTGAATTACCGCGTTCCTTACCGATCCCCAATTGTCGCGTGATCGCGTCAGTCGTCAGGGCGTTTTTCGCAGTCATCATGCTGGCTTTGGCGACCCTTCATCTTCAGGCACAGGGGGATTCATCCGTCGTCACCAATGCCGCATCCTCGGTGCCCACTGGGGTCACTTTCAGCATTAACGGGCTCCCGAAACCCCAAGATGTGGATACCACCATCCAGATTGTTGGTGCGCTCACCCTTCTCTCGTTGGCTCCCTCGTTGCTCATGCTGATGACGAGTTTCCCGCGGATCATCATCGTTTTCTCCTTGGCCAAGAATGCCTTGGGAGTGGCCTCGGCCATTCCGAGCCAATTGGTAATGGGATTTTCGCTCATTCTCACCTTCTTCATCATGCGCCCGGTCATCCGGGACATTGAGACGACCGCTCTGGCGCCTTACCGCACGAGTCAAATCACCAGCACCGAGGCGCTGGATCGGGCCTCCCTCCGGATCAAGGCATTCATGCTCCGTCAAACCCGGACTGATCAGGTGGAATTCTTCGCTGGACTGGCCGGCATTCCTCCGACGGAGGCCAAAGATCTTCCGCTGTCAGTGGTAGTTCCGGCCTTCCTGATCAATGAGCTGCGGACCGCGTTCCAAATGGGATTTTTGGTATTTCTACCCTTTCTCCTCATCGACTACGTGGTGGCGATCATTCTCATGAGTCTGGGGCTCATGTTCTTACCACCGGCCAACATTTCCCTGCCCCTTAAGATCCTTTTGTTCGTCCTCGTGGATGGCTGGGGGCTCATCACCAAGTCCTTGGTCAACAGCTTCATCTGAGCGCTGTCGACCTATTCAAGAAACCCATCGCATGACACCGGAACTGGCTGTGGACCTCCTCAAGCAACTGGTCGAGCGAATCTTCATTGTCGCCTCGCCCCTGCTGCTGACGGCCATGATCACGGGGCTCATCGTGAGTCTGATCCAGACGATCACGTCGCTTCAGGAGCAAACCCTCAGTTTCGTACCCAAGGCGCTCACGGTCCTCGGAGTCTTGCTGATGATCCTGCCGTGGGCGCTCCAGATCGTGATGGACTACACCACCGGCGTCATCGGCCTCATGGGACGCATCAACCGATAGGACGCCCAATGGACCAATTGTGGACAGGTTGGTGGGTGTTATGGAGGACAGCTGCCTGCCTGTCTGCATCCCCAATCACCTCCGGGCGCGGCATCCCGGTGCGGGTCCGACTCATGGTCACTGTGGCCGTGGTGTGGGCCATGATTCCGGTGGCCCAACGACTGCCCGTCCCGTCGATGACTTCTGGCTGGCTGGAGATCTCACTGATGACGACCCGGGAAACACTCATCGGCTTGCTGTTGGGCTTTAGTTCTCGGTTTGCGGTCTTCGCCGCACAGGGGGCGGGCCATTTGATCTCCAATGAAATGGGCCTTCAAAGCGCCCAGATCTTTTCTCCAGGCTCCGGTGAGCCATCGAGTGAGCCCAGCGTGATGCTCGAATTTCTGGCTCAATTAATCATGTTTGGAGGCGGTTTCTACGACCGCTGGTTGCTGGCCTTCGCTGAGAGTTTCCAGTTGCTGCCAATGGTCTCGACGGGCGTCACGGATGCCTCAGGACTCCTCAACTGGATGAGCGGAATGACCGCCGCCACGCTGATGCTTTCAGTCAAACTGGCGATGCCGGTTATAGCAGGCGGATTCCTTCTCAATGTCGCTCTACTGCTCTTGGGGCGAGCGCTTCCCCAGCTGCCTGTTTTCCAAGATAGCTTTTTGTTTCGCGCAGTGATCGGGCTGTACCTCTTCGGTGCCAGCCTTCATTTAGCCGCACTGCACCTCAGCGCACGTGCCCAGCGATTGCCGGGAGACCTGCTCGATGCAGCCGGCTTGTTGCGGGTGATTCCGGGTAATTGAAAGGCGCGCCATGGCTGACGATCCCGAGAGCAAAACAGAGCAGGCAACGCCCAAGCGCCTCGAGGAATCCCTTTCCAAAGGTCAGTTCGCCCGAAGCTCCGAGGTCAACACCCTTTTCAGCATTCTGACGACCCTCCTCATACTAAAATGGGTGGGGTCCGATCTATGGACTGAGCTGACGTATCAGTTTCGAGGCCTCTTGGGAAACATCCAACCCGATCTCCCGTCGGCCGACTCGGTGGTGGCCGGAGCCTATTCGAGCGGAATGCGATTGGCCGGATTCATTTTGCCACCGCTCGGAATGGCCATGGTATCCGGCATCATCGCCTCAGGGCTTCAGAGTCGATTTCATTTCACTCCGGGCGCCTTGAGCCTCAACTGGGGACGACTCAATCCCCTCGAGGGAATGCAGCAACTCTTCAAGCCCGGTATGCTTGTCCGGACGGGGGTCAAGATGCTCAATCTGGTGGTGATCCTGCTGGTAGCCTGGGGTCTTGTTTTGGACCTGGTGAACGAACCGGTTTTTCTGACGGACTCCAGCCTCGAAGAGCTTCTGCGCTTCATGGGCACTGCGGTAGAGAAGCTCCTGGGACGCTTGCTCTTCGGCCTAGCGATCATCGTAGCCGCCGATTACGGCTATCAAGTTTGGAAAACCTCCGAGGATCTCAAGATGTCCAAACAAGAGGTCAAGGAGGAGTCGCGTTCCAGCGAAGGCGATCCGGAATCCAAAGCCCGCATGAAGAGAGCTCAGCGGAAGATGCGCGTGAGTTGGCGCAAGACAGTTCCAACCGCAGATGTGGTGGTGACCAACCCCACGCATCTCTCGGTCGCTCTCAAGTTCGATTCAGCCGTAGACAAAGCACCCCGTGTGGTGGCGAAAGGCCAGGGTTTCAATGCCCTCCGGATTCGGGAAATCGCCAAAGAATTCCAAGTACCACTGGTGGAGAACAAGCCGGTCGCCCGGCTGCTATTCCAGATTTGCGAGGAGGGAGACGCCATAGATCCGAGGGTCTATCAAGCGGTCGCCGAGATCCTCGCCTTCGTCTACCGGACCAACCGTTACCGCTACTACCTCGGCAAGAATACCCCACCGAATGGCTAATCCCCTCTCACCCGCCGGTCTGACGGTCCGGATGCCAAAGTCCCAGTTGGCGGTCGCGTTCTTC
This sequence comes from Verrucomicrobiota bacterium, assembly GCA_026397675.1. Lineage (GTDB taxonomy): Bacteria > Verrucomicrobiota > Verrucomicrobiia > Limisphaerales > UBA9464 > SXXZ01. The sequence goes on along the minus strand of JAPLUH010000418.1, from coordinate 906 downwards.
GTCTTGGGTTCGTTGCTGCTGCTCATTCAGCCGATCCCGTCATTCCTGCTCGATATTCTCATCGTGCTGAGTCTCGGGAGCGCAATTCTCACGTTGATGGTCGTGCTCTTCCTCCGCGACCCGGCCGAGTTCTCGACGTTTCCCACGCTGCTGCTCATCACCACGTTGTTCCGGCTCGGCCTGAACGTGGCCTCCACCCGGCTCATCCTGAGCACGGGTGAGGCAGGCCAAATCATCTCAGCCTTCGGTGAACAAGTAGTCGGAGGCAATTATGTCATCGGCGTTATCATTTTCGCGCTGCTGACGGTCATTAATTTCGTGGTCATCACCAAGGGCGCGGGGCGCATTGCGGAGGTCGCGGCCCGCTTCACTCTCGATGCTCTGCCCGGCAAACAAATGGCCATCGACCAGGAACTCAAGTCTGGGGCCATTTCGGAGGTGGCTGCTCGGAACCGGCGACAAATGCTGCAACGCGAGATCGATTTCTATGGAGCCATGGACGGCTCATCGAAGTTCGTTCGTGGGGATGCCATCGCTGCCATCCTCATCGCGGTCATTAACATCGTTGGCGGGTTTTTGATCGGCGTCTTCCAGCGAAACGAGTCGGCCCTGGAGGTGTTGAGCCGGTACACTATTCTGTCCATTGGTGACGGTCTGGTCTCACAGGTGCCGTCCCTCATCTTCTCGACCGCGGCGGCATTGCTGGTGACCCGTGCGGCCGCCCGGGAAGATCTCGGAACTGCGCTCGGTCAGCAGTTGGTGCTGCAACGACGCCCCATCCTTCTGACTGCGGGTGCGATGGGATTTGTGGCCTTGATGCCCGGGTTCCCGACGGTTCTCTTGCTGTGCACTTCCGGTCTCCTCTTTGCCTTGTGGCGGACACTGCCCGAGCGACCGGCATCCCTC
>JAPLUH010000341.1 GCA_026397675.1 Verrucomicrobiota bacterium | reverse complement strand
CCGGCCGCGTAAAACTCGCGGTTGGTCAGCGGCTTGCCCACCCAGGCACTGCGGATCGCATCCACAATCTTCCAGGCCGTCTCCACTTCATCGCGGCGGATGAAGAGCGTGGCATCGCCCGCCATCGATTCGAGCAACAAGCGCTCATAGGCCTCCGGGGTATAGGCTCCAAATTCCGTGTCGTAGCTAAAGTGCATCCGGACCGGCCGCAGCTCAGCCGCACCCCCCGGAACCTTGCCATTGAAACGCAAGGTCATGCCCTCATTGGGCTGAAGCCGGAGCGTCAGGGAGTTGGCATCGAGCTGATCTTTGGCCGCGAAGAGAATGTTGGGAGCGCTCTTGAACTGGATGCGGATCTCGCTGGCGCTGAGGGGCAGATTCTTGCCAGTCCGAATGTAGAAGGGCACACCATGCCAGCGCCAGTTATCCACAAAGAGGCGCATTGCCAAGAAGGTCTCGACATGCGAGTTGGGCTTCACCTTGGTCTCACTGCGGTAGGCCGGACGTAGCTCGCCATCAACTTCGCCCGCGAAGTACTGGCCGCGAACGACGTTTTCGGCCACCTGAGCCGGCGTCATCGGTCGAATCGACTTGAGCAGCTTAACCTTCTCGTCACGGACATTTTCAGCCTCCAGAGAACTCGGCGGCTCCATGCCCACGAGGGAGAGCACCTGAAGCACATGGTTCTGCACCATGTCTCGTATGGCACCGGCTTCTTCGTAGTAACCGCCGCGCGAACCCACGCCCAACTTCTCGGCCACGGTGATCTGAACATGGTCGATGCACTCGCGGTTCCACAACCGCTCCCAGATCGCGTTGGAAAACCGGAAGGTCAGGATGTTCTGAACCGTCTCCTTCCCGAGATAGTGGTCGATGCGGAAGATCTGCTTCTCATGGGCGAAGCGGGTGAGTTCTAAATTCAATGCCTCCGCTGTCTCCAAATCGTGTCCGAAGGGCTTCTCCACGACGATCCGCTCTGGAGTCACACGGGACTCCGCCTTCTGCAACAGTCCCACCGCGCTCAAATGCCCGGTCACCTCACCGAATTGGCTGGGATTGGTGGCTAAATAAAACAGCAAATTACTCCTCAGGCGTTCGTCCGGAAATCCATGCACTAGGGCCTTAAGCTTCTGGTATCCGGCCGCATCGGACATGTCGGCCTGACAGTAGTGGATATTGGCTGCGAAGGCATTCCAGACATCCTCCTGGACCGGCAAGGTCCGGGAAAACTTGTTCAAAGCCTCACGGAGTTCTGTTCGCCAAGCTTCGTCATTCTTCTCCCGCCGTGCGAAACCCACGATGCGGAAGGGTTGCGGCATCAGTTTCTCGAGCGTCAGGTGGTAGAGAGCTGGAATCAGCTTGCGCGAGGTCAGATCGCCGGAGGCACCAAAGATGACCACGGTGCAGGGCTCGGCGAGTCGCCGGGCCTGGTCGGACCGGGACACTAGCAACTCGTCGAGATTCTGAGATTCATTCATACGGCGGGACAAGAGTGGGAGACAGTCAACGACTCGGCAATGTCCCAATCAATCCCGCTGCCTCCCTCTGAATCAGGGAAGCTGAATCTCTATTTTAGGCCCTCTTTCTACCTCAGAGCGATTAAAACCTAAGAAGACCCTCGACTTGCTCTGAAGAGCCACTGCGGCTTTCATCAAGGCCGTCGAAACGAAACCTTTCGCCGGTCTGCGCAACCAATCCATCGGACCGGTGTTCGGACTCCAATGACGATTTCTTCAGCCATGAATACCCGCAAGCACCTGCATCGCGCGTCGCTCCGCGCCGCCTTCACCCTCGTCGAAGTCATGATCGCCGTCATGATCGTGGGCCTTCTGACCATGATCGCCGTTCCGAACGTCAGGAAGTTCATGGATACCGGAAAATACAACGCGGTCCTCGCCAATCTGAAGGCCATCGAGCTAGCCAAGACGACCTGGCAGAATGAGTATCGAAAGGCGGACACGGCGGAACCGTCCACCGATGATCTTGCTCCGTACTTTCAGGGCGGAAAATTTCCCAGTTCCGTGATGGGCGAGACCTACAACATCGGCAACTGCACCGACGCCGCTCGCCCGACTGCCACCACGCCCAGCAAGATCCGTAACATCGAAGCTGGCGGTCACATCACTCTCGAAGACAAGTGAGCTGGCGGACCAGCGAGATCAACCCTGAGTGATCTCGAAGCTTTTACTCAGCTGCGTAAGGTCCAAAACTTTGCGCACCACAGGAACCGGATTAATCAGACATATCGACATCAATGCGGGTGTGGTGAGGTTGGACCGAAGCCCGGACATTGTCCCGGAATGAACCCGCATTGCTCACATTCAGGACGGACAGTCCGCTGACCACCAAGGTCTTTCCAAAGGATTCAATTTTCATCGCGTACGCTAGAAAGCGCCTCAATAGAAGCGCTTCAGGGAAACCTCTCCCTCCGACGGCCACATATCGGCAGCTCGTGCTGAAACTTGAGTGGTACAAATTACTCTATCGTACACCGCCTATCCACGGATCGGCAATTCTACGATCAAGCTCCGCCATTCCCTGCAGAGCATCCGAATGCGATCAGGCCCGCGGATCCGACGCCGGCGAACCCTCGCATGCCTCGCCCGGCGCTTGCCGTTGAAGAATCCGGGTTAATGCCACGAAGCCCTCGACGGAAACCTTCTCAGCGCGTTCGGTCGGGGAAATGCCTACCTCAGTGAAGGCCGCCTGCAAGATCTCCGCCGGCCACACAGTCTTGAGCAGCTTGAGCATCATCTTCCGACGCTCAGAGAAGGCACGCTTCACGAGTCGGGTGAAAATCACCGAGCCAGCGGCATCCAGAAGCGGAGTCGGCCTCCGCACGAGGCTAATGCAGGCACTGTCCACATCCGGTATCGGATAAAAGCATCCGCGTTTGATGTTAAACCAGTCACGGACTTGGTAGCGCAGGCCCAGCAAGAGGGTGAGGATTCCGTAGTTGTCCCCATCGGTCGGAGCAGCAATGCGATGCACCACTTCTGCCTGCAAGGTCACCACCATGCGATCGGGGGGCACTGGGGCCTCGGCCAACTCCACCATCAGGGTTGACGCCACCGAATAGGGCAGATTGGCGACGAGTTTCCATCCGCTCCAATCCCGCGAATTGGCTTCCACCCAACGCATGGCGTCGGCCTCCAACAATTCGAGGGTGCCCGGGCCCTGCCCGGAAAGGGCGCCGGAGAAGTTTTCGCGGAGAACGCTCACCAGCCGGGCATCCTTTTCAATGGCCAACACCGACGCGGCTTGGACCACCAGCAACTCGGTCAAGGGCCCCAATCCGGGCCCCACTTCAAGGATGCGGTCGGTCGGAACGATGTCGGCAGCGCTGGCAATCCGCCGCAACTGATTGCCATCGTGCAGGAAGTTCTGACCCAGCGACTTCGTCAACTGGATCCCCCGCGACTCCAGCAGGGAACGCATCTCATTCAATGTCATGGCCGTTTTTTGGGAGAGCGGGACAATTTACGTTTTTTGGCAGGAATGGACACCTGAAGGTGCGTGCTGACCGCGTGCGCAATTTTGCGGAAGGCCCGTTGCAACTCGGCCTCGGTGATGGTCAGTGGCGGAGTGATCCCAGTGACCTCGGAATGCTCCCCTTCCGGGAGCAGGAGGATCCCTTGGCGCAGCACCTCCTGCATGATTGCGACCGACAACCCAGTGTCAGGACCTCCATCGGCACGCCGCCAGGCGATGCCACCCATAAGGCCGACAACCGAGACTCTCGAGACCCGTTCCGGGAATTGGGCTTGGAGGGATTTTAGACCGGATTCCAAAACCGTTTCCAACCGAGCCGCACGCTGCGGCAAGGCCAGACGACGGAGTTCAGAGATCTGAGCCAAAGCCATAGCGCACCCGACCGGATGTCCGAGATAAGTGCTCGTGTGAATAGCCTCACCCATCGCCGGAGGCCACGCGTCCATCACCCGGGCCCGCCCCACACAGGCACTCAGGGGAAAACCTCCGGTCAATGCTTTGCCCAAGCAAATAAGGTCAGGGATGACACCCGAGTGCTCGCAGGCAAACCAGGCTCCGGTCCGTCCAAAACCGGTGTAAATCTCGTCGAAAATTAACAAGGCGCTCCGTTGATCGGCCCACTGCCGCAAACAGGGCAGAAACCAGGGAGGCGGTATACGAATCCCACCGCGGGCCTGCATGGGTTCGACGACCACGGCGCCGATATCGCAAGCCGCCGCCGCTGCCTCGAGGGCGGCCTCCAATCGGTACCTGCCCTGCCCATCCGTATCGGCCTCGGGAAAGTCCACAAAACACCCGAACTCACGGAGTTGGTCACGGAACGGTTCCCGAAAATGGGATCGCTCCGTCGCATTGAGAGCTCCATATCCAACCCCGTGGTATCCGCCACGAAAAGCAATAACACCGGGCTTCCCGGTGGCCAAACGCGCCGTCTTGAATGCTGCCTCCACCGCTTCGAAGCCGGAACACCCAAAGATAACCTTGCCCGTCTCAACTGCAGTCGTGGCCCCACGGCGACGAGTCCAACGCTCGAAGGTGAGCCGACTCAATTCGCGGGCCAGACGGGCCTTCAACGCATGGGGATGCACATCCCCCATAGCATGGAGCAATTCGCCCATCTGCCGCTGGCCAGCCCTCACGACAGCCGTGTTGCCATGCCCCGCCGCGGCCACACCAAAGGCGGCGGTAAGATCCAGGTAAGGCCGACCTGCCTCATCCCAAACACGGCATCCTTTGGCCCGCTTCCAAACGATCGGCCAACCCGCATTGGGTTCCAGAAACGTGATGTTCCGCGACTCGTATCGGCGGAGCATCTCCAGGGTGGAGTCTTTAGGTCGGATACTCATCACACGCCGCGTTCATCGGAAGGCCAAATGAACTTGTGCATTTGCAACTGGAACCGAGCCGGCACCCGGTCGGCCACCATGGCTTCCACGAGATCTTTCCGGGAAATCGGATGAAGCCCCTTGGGTACGGGCTTGAGCACCTTGTCGCGCTGGGATTCCGAGAGCGGAGCCACCCAGGAGAATAAAATCGGACAAACCGGATCGAGCCGATGCTCGAGGATAATCGCCTTAGCCCACTCGTAGTCCTCGCGGGTCCCGATGACGAACTTCACCTCATCCGTCGCACGAAGATGGGGAATATTGGCCCAACGATTGCGTTCAACCTCGCCGCTGCTCGGACATTTTAGATCCATGATGCGCCGCACCCGCGGATCGAGCTTGGAAATGTCATGAGCCCCGCTGGTTTCCACCAACACGGTGAAACAATCATCCGCCAAGGTGCGCATCAGGCGAGCGGCATTGGGTTGCAGAAGGGGTTCCCCCCCAGTCAACTCAACCAACGGCAGCTTGTGCTGAGCTGAAGCATCACCCGCATTGACCACCGGCGGAAAATGGGCTCGATCAGGACGAGAAAAGGGTTCTGCCAATCGATGAACCTCGGCGCGAACCTCATCCAGAGAGCGTCGCTTGCCTTCGGTGAAGGCGTAGGCTGTATCGCAGTAGGAACACCGCAAATTGCACCCGGTCAGGCGCACAAAAACGCAGGGTAACCCCGCGAAGGTGCTTTCGCCCTGAAGACTTAGATAGATCTCGTTAACGACCAATGTTTCGGCCACGTGGGAAAGGTTAACACTCCCAACGGCCGGAGGACAGGAAGCAGATGCCTTCGAGGTAAGAACCATTCCCAAAGAGCATTTTTCCCAAATTCAGACGTGAGCACTGCACCAGCCCCGCGACTGCAAGCACCGGCAGCGCCACCGCATCACATCGTTTCGCGCCGATACCGCAGGGCCAATCGAAAACCCAGAGCCTCGTTGGGTGCCTCCCCAGGGATACCCGCTGAGCGGGCTGCTGAGCGGCAGGCTGCGGGGGCTGACTTAAATCCACCGCCCCGATAGGTGGGGGCAAAGCTCCAGATCGGACCGAGAGGATCCACAAAGACCGGAATATTGGTTGGGTAAGAAGAGAACCAATTCACGCACCACTCAGCCACGTTTCCATGCATGTCCCGAAGACCGAGTCCATTGGCCTCACGCAGACCCACTGGATGCACCTTTCCCCCGCTGTTACCCGCATGCCACGCCAAGCGGTCGAGTTCTCCAGCGTAGGCCCCTGGGGTCCCGGCCCGACAGGCCAATTCCCATTGCGCCTCGGTGGGCAAATCCCAGATCCAACCCTTAGGCAGATGCCCTTCTTCCTTCTGTTGCACAGTGAGTCGACGGCAAAATTCCCGAGCTTCCTCCCAGGAGACTTGGGTCACCGGCAGATCCATGCCTGGATTGGGGCTCGAATTGGTCTCCATGAACGCCAACCACTGGCGTTGGGTCAGCTCGGTCTCAGCAATGAGGAAACCGGAGGTCAACTGAACCAGATGTTGAGGCTCATCGACCAACCGACCCTGCTCCTGAGGCGAACTGCCCATGACAAACCGAGAGGCGGGAACCCACCGCATCGCCAAGAGGCCCGCCTTGGGCAAAGTCGCTATCCAACGATCCCCGGCGACTCCATGGGCAACGATACGCAGCACCTGCTCTTGCTGATCCGACGGCCCGGAGCAACCACTCACCACTCCCAAACACAGTGCGACCGACAGCGCAGTCGCGACACAGCGCGCCCGACAACCGTCGGCAAGGAAGCCAGCGAGATTCATGACATCCGTTCGCAGCAGATGCAGTGCCTTGTTACCCAGCAAACCGCCCAACCGTTGAGAAGTGGGTGAGCGCTCCGTCGATCCGTCGTCGAGGCTGCATTCCCGATTGCCCTGCCCCGGCCTCGCGTTCAAAGTGTTTCCAGCACTTACCATGTCCAAGAAACAGCAATACCGCTTTTGTGTAGGCCCGTGGAATTTCAGCCAGGGTCAGGACCCCTACGGCCCCACCGTCCGCCGTGAGGAGAGCTTCGACTGGAAGCTCGCCCAGCTCAAGACCCTCGGCTTCGACGCCATGATGTTCCACGACGACGACGCCGTGCCGGACATCGACTCCAAGTCCTCCAAGCAGGTCCTCCAGGAAGCCAAGGCTTTGAAGAAGCGTTTGGACAACGAGGGCATCGTGGCCGAGATGGTCGCCCCACGCCTGTGGTTCGCTCCGCAAACCATCGACGGCGGCTACACCAGCAACGATCCGAAGCTGCGCCGCTACGCCATCGATCGTTCCCGACAGAGCATCGACATCGCCAACGAACTGGGCACCGACATCTTGGTGCTGTGGCTGGCCCGCGAAGGCACCTACCTGCGCGAATCCAAGTCGGGAACGCGCTCCACCGAACTGTTGGTCGAGGCCTTCGATGCGATGCTCAAGCACGACAAGAAGATCCGGCTGGCCATCGAGCCCAAGCCCAATGAGCCCATGGATCACGCCTACCTGCCCACCACCGGGCATGCGCTGGCCATTGCCCAGCTCACCAAGGATTCCAAGCGCGTAGGATGCGTCATTGAGTCGGCCCACGCCATCCTCGCCGGCCTCGATCCGGCCGATGAAATTGATTTCGCGATGTCGTTCGGCAAGCTCTGGTCCCTGCACTTGAACGATCAGAACGGCTTGAAGTTCGATCAAGACAAGCCCTTCGGCTCAGCCAACTTGCGCGTGGCCTTCAACCAGATCCGCGCCCTCGAACGCAACGGTTACGGCAAGAAGGGCGAGTTCGTTTGCTTCGACGTGCACCCCTTCCGGACCACCTCCGAGAAGCAGTGGCTCTCGCACTTGTCCAACTCGCGCCGCACCTTCGAGCACCTCTTGGCCAAGGCCAAGAGCTACCCCGAGAAGGAAGCCGCCCAACTCATCGCCGCGCGCAACTACCAGGACCTCGACCAGTTGGTCATCGAGCACCTGCTGGGCGTGCTCTGACGGCCCAAAAACGAGCCCCCATCACTGACCGGGCACTCCCACAAAAACGCCGGACTCCGCAAAAGAGTCCGGCGTTTTTTGTTTCGCTGAGCCACCAATTGGAACCCATCCCGGTTTTTCAATTGGGGACTACGAGGTCATTGGTGGCAGCCTCAGGCGATGCAATTCTCCGACTACGCCACCTTCATCGCCTTCAACGGCCGAGTCTTCGCGCTAGACCGTCGCAATGGGTCCATTTTGTGGCGGTGGAAAACTCCCAAAGGGAATTTCGTGACGCTGCTGCCCGATGGCGACCAGTTGCTCGTGTGTTCCGACGGTTATTTGTGGGCCCTGCGGGCGGAAGACGGAACTCCATTGTGGAGCCAACCGTTCAAGGGCGAAGGCACGGGAATCCCCTTTTTGGCCAGTCCCAGGTCCGGCTCCGAAACCCAGACAACGGCAGCCATGGCGGTACTGGCCGCAACCGCCGCCGAGGAAGAACGGAGGCGGCAATCGTCGTCCGATTCCAGCACCGCCAGCACGTCGTGATTCTCACTGTTCCGAGGAACGATTCACCCTCACGATCGGGCCACTTTCGAATGAAGAGACCGGCACCGAATCGCCGATCAAGCGCAACCGACGCTCACCACCGGATCTTTTCCGGGAAGAACTCGCGGATGAGGTCTTCGTAGTAAGGGCGCAAGGCCACTTCGTCGGGCTTGCTGTGGCTCTTGGTGTAGAGGTCGTAGGGATTGAACCGGTTCACCCACGGCAACAGCGCCCGATCCTTGTCATTGATCAGGTGCGAGTACTCCGACTCGCGGTGCCAGGGATAGAAGCTGTGGTAGCGCAGCATGGCCAACCCCTCCTCGGGCAGGTAGTCGCGGCAGACGTGGTAAATGTACTCGTCGTGACCCCACGATAGCGAAACCTTGTCCAAGCCGCATCCGGGCTCATAGACACCGTTGGGCGTGTTGTAGCGCGGGTCTTTGCTATCGGGATTGGCCTCAAAGAACTTCGGGAAAACGATCTTTGGCGAATAAGCGCAACCCGTGGGGAAAGTATCCCCGACCACGGCCCACTGCGGCTCGCCCCAAAGGCAGAGAATCTTGCCCAAGTCGTGAACGAAGCCCGTGAGGACCATCCAGCGGGGCTGCCCATCGCGGCGCAAGTGCTCAGCCGTCTGAAGCAGGTGCTGCAACTGCGTCATGTCGGTGTCCGGATCCGAATCGTCGATGAGTTG
>JAPLUH010000316.1 GCA_026397675.1 Verrucomicrobiota bacterium | reverse complement strand
GAACAGGTGACTCGGTTTTATTTGCGGGGCGGGGGCGCGTATTCCTTGGAGAAACTGGAGGCAATGGCCTCTGTCCAGGATGAAGTCGAAGGCAAAGGCGCGATTCGAGATGAGGCCGATCGCGTCGGGTGACCCTTCTCTTTTAGAAACTCAGGCTGGAGTGGCTGAGGACCTGCCGTGATCGACCCGGCTGTCAGCGAGTTGCTTCAGGTTTGATTCAGGTCTGCTTCAGAAAATCTTGATAGGCTCCGCGGATGCCTTCTTCGAGGGGGATCTTCGGCGACCAGCCCAGGGAGTTGAGGCGGGTGGTGTCCATGAGCTTGCGGGGTGTCCCGTCGGGTTGGGTGGCATCCCAGTGGATCGTTCCCGGGTATCCGAGGATTCGCGCTACCGTTTCGGCCAGTTCGCGGATGGTTAATTCTTGGCCAGAACCCACGTTGATGAACTCTTCGGCCGAGTAGTTTTCCATGAGGAACACCAAGGCATCGCCCAGGTCGTCGGAGTGCAAAAATTCGCGGAGGGGAGCCCCGGTGCCCCAGCAGGTGACGGAGGCCGCACCCGCGACTTTGGCCTCATGGAAGCGCCGGATGAGCGCCGGGAGCACGTGCGAACCCAGCGGGTCGTAGTTGTCTCCGGGGCCGTACAAGTTGGTCGGCATCGCCGAAATGAACTCGCACCCGTATTGGCGGCGATAGGCCTGGCACAGCTTGATGCCGGCGATCTTGGCAATGGCATACCACTGGTTGGTGGGTTCCAGCGGCCCAGTGAGCAGGTATTCCTCCTTAAGGGGTTGAGGTGCTAACCGCGGGTAAATGCAGGAACTGCCCAGAAAGAGCAGCTTCCGGACACCGTGCCGCCGTGCCGCGTCGATGACGTGGTTCTGAATGGCCAGGTTCTTGAAGAGGAACTCGCCCGGGAAATCGTTGTTGGCTTTGATGCCGCCGACTTTGGCTGCGGCCAAAAAGACGTATTCCGGTCGTTCACTGGCAAAGAAGTTGTCGACCGCCTGGGAGTCGCAAAGGTCGACCTCGCGGGAACGCTTGCCGATGAGGTTCTGGTATCCCCGCCGTTCCAAGCTCCGCCAGATGGCGCTTCCGGCCAGGCCGTGGTGGCCAGCGACGTAGATCTTTGAATCAGTGGTCAGGGACATGGGACGGATGAGAACGGGCCGGTCGATCGCCGGGCAGCATGAGCTGCTTGCCTTCAAAATGCCTGAGAAGACGAGCCCATGGCAACGGTTCAACGGCTCCAATTTCCCGCGCTGAGATCTCCACTCAACTCGGGCTCGCACCCTGCCGATGGGCTTGGTGGAATGGCATCCCTCGCGCATCCGGCTCCATCGCGGGCCCGCGTTCCGTACTCGATCTTTATTACGTTGGCGCTGTTCGGCGTGTCCGTCTTCGGTACCGGCTTTTGGATTCGAACCCAGACACGGCCGCCCCACGATCCTCTGTTCTTGACCGCCCATCATCAACTCCTGGGCTATCAATTTCAGGAGGTTCCATTGGGGGCACAAGTTGCGGAAACCTTGGCCACCACCCACCTCTTCAATGGCCATTTCTTCGATAGTCATTCCAATCGGGTCTCTGTGTTTGAGGCTCAGTGGCAGGCAGGGGAGGGCACTGGGGGCAACCTCTTCGGTCACACTCCTGAGATTTGTTGGGTGGGCCAAGGGTTCCGAACTGTCCGCTTCAATGAACCGTCACAGGTGTTCCTCAACTTTTCAGGCCGGCCGATTCCTTTCCAATGCCGAGTCCTCAGGCATCCACAACTTCCCACGCCCGAGATCACTCTTTGGGCTGCCTGCGTGGATGGGCGTTGGGATGACGTGTTGCTCGGGCCTCCGCCCAACCTGAATGATGGAGCCGTCACTGTGGGTGCCTACCTTCAGGAGGTCGGGCGGACTCTCACTACGCGGTGGGCTTCGGTCTGCCGACTTGTCCAAAATCCGTTTTACGTCGGAGCTCGTAAGCAATTT
>JAPLUH010000239.1 GCA_026397675.1 Verrucomicrobiota bacterium | reverse complement strand
GCTCATCGGCGGTGAGACGGCGCAGATGCCGGGCTTCTATCAGCCGGGCGAGTACGATGTGAGCGGCACCATCGTGGGTGTGGTGGACAAGTCTCGCATGCTCGTGGGGCAGAAGTCGGTGAAGGCGGGCGACTTAATCCTGGGCATCGGCTCAAGCGGTTTGCACACCAACGGCTATTCGCTAGGCCGCAAGATTTTCTTCGAGACGCTGGGGCTCAAGCCGAAGAGCAAGGTGGCCGAATTGGGCTGCACGATCGGCGAGGCTCTGCTTGCGGTGCATGTGTCCTACGGGCCACTCATCCAAAATTTGCTAAAGAAGTTCAATCCGGTCTCGAAACCCACCACGGCCGGAGCCATCAAGGCGCTGGCGCACATCACCGGCGGAGGGTTCGTAGACAACATTCCGCGGGTGCTGCCGGCCAAGTGCGATGCGGTGGTGCTGAAGGGCTCATGGGAAATGCCGCCGATTTTCCAAATCATCCGCGAGAAAGGCGGGGTGGATGAGGCCGAGTTGTACCAGGTGTTCAACATGGGCATCGGCATGACCCTGGTGGTGGATGCCGACCGCGCCGATGCGGTGCTGCGGGCAATCAAGGCGGCGAAGCATCCGGCGTGGATCCTTGGCCAAATCACCAAGGGTTCGGGCGTGTGCCGGGTCGAGTGAGGGTGCTGGGTGCTGGGAGGTAGGGCGATGTCTGCAAAAGCGCCGAGGTGCGACGGACTGCTCGGAAATTGGGACGACGAGCGCTAGAACACTGCTACCCGACGGATTGCCTACCCGGGGGGATGTTGATGGTTTGCACGGCTTCGGAATTTAGAGCTACTTTGGGTTTACTAAGATGACTACGTCTAATTCTCCTTTTTTCCGGCGTTTGCTAGTGATTTCAACGGCCTTGGCGTTCGGGGGGATGCTGGGTTCGCTAGGAGTAGCGGGCCGCGATGCCGATGGGCTGCGGTTTTCGTTCCATTGGTCGGTTCCCCTGCTCTTCTTGGTGGGAGCAGGAGCGGCGGTGTGGTTCTGGCAATTGATCTTCCGCTTCGATTCCGGCGGAGATGCTCGCTTGCGGGGGCACTTGAAGCTGGTGGCGGGGTTCTTGTTAGCAGTGGCTTTTGGCTGCTTCCTGTTCCCGTTGCGGTTGGTGAGTCCAGACAAGCGGATGGAGGTGATCTTTGGGATGGGCTTCGCCTTCGCGGTGCTGTCCGGGATGGGGTATCTCATCTACCAAACGATCCAATGGGTAGAAGCTGCAAGCCGCGCCGAAGAAGAACGCTCCGACGACCGTTGAGTCGGCAAGCGGCCAGCGACGAAGCTTATTTCCAGCAGGTTCCCGGGAGTTCACCCGACACGGGTTACCGCACCCGGCACTACGACCCTACGACCCTACGACCCTACGATGTACTGTTTGCCGTTCTTCGATATATGATAGTATGGCCCCTTTTGTGTAAATAGGTGAGACCGACCCCGGCGGGGGATTTATTGGTGGCTGGCAATTGATGCGGGGGGGCGGATTCGACATGATGAAGGGACTGACTCATGAGCGAAACACTGGTCATCGGGCACCGTAATCCCGACATCGATGCGATCTGCTCGGCGATCGGTTATGCGGAGTTTAAGCGCCGGACGGGTTTGAAGGATGCCGTGGCGGCGCGCTGCGGGGATTGTAATGATCGAACCGATTTCGTGCTCAAGACCTTCGGTGTGCCGGCGCCGCGCTTCGTAGCCGATGTGTCGCCTCAGGTCCGCGATGTGATGGTGGATCAGGTGGTGTCGGTGTCGCCGCGGACAAGCATTTGCGAGGCGATGGCGGTGATGGATCACTGCAATATCCGGGTGTTGCCCATTCTGGATGCGGACCAACGGTGTCGCGGTCTGCTGTCGGTCTTTAAGGCCAGTAAGTTCTTCTTCCCTTCACCCAACCGCATCTTCGATTCACGACGCATTGTTTCGTCGGTTCAGGGGCTGTCCAAAACCTTGGGCGGGCGCGTTCTCTGTGGCTACGAGGAGGATTCGGAGGAGGATCTGATTCTCATGGTGGCGGCGATGAAGCCCATCAGCTTCTCCGAACGCCTCAAGAATTATGCCGCCAAAAAACTGGTGGTGGTGGTGGGCGATCGCGAAGACATCCAACGCACAGCCATTCAGGGCGGGGTCCGCCTGGTGGTGATCACGGGCGGCGAGGCCGCTTCCGAGGAAATCTTGGCCATGGCACGTCTCCATGCCGTCAGCCTCATTCTCTCACCCCACGATTCGGCAACCACGGCCATGCTGTGCCGGGCTGCGATCCCGGTAGAGCGGTTGCTGCGCGATGACTTCTTAAGTTTCCGGGTCGACGAAAAGCTGGCCGATATCCAACGCATCGCGGCGGCTTCGGCGTTCCAAGCATTTCCAGTGGTGGATGGGGAGGACCGTGTGGTGGGCATGCTCTCGAAGTCCGACTTCCTGAAGCAAATCCGCCGGCGACTCATCTTGGTCGATCACAATGAACTCAGCCAGGCGGTGCAGGGAGCCGACCAGATGGAAATCATCGAGGTGATTGATCATCACCGGATCGGTGCCTTCACCACGCATCAGCCCATTTTGTTCCGCAACGAACCCGTGGGCTCCACCAGTACCATCGTGGCCGATTGCTTCTTCCAAACCGGCGTGGAGCTGCCGGAGGCGATCGCTGGGTTGCTACTCGCGGGCCTGGTGTCAGACACGCTGAACCTGACCTCACCGACCACGACGCCACGCGATGCGGCCGTGCTGGCTCGACTCGAGGCCATCGCTAAGGTCGATGCCACGCGGTTCACCGAGAAGCTTTTCAGCTCTGGTTCGGTACTCACGGCCAAGCCGGCGGCGCAGGCCATCACGACCGACTGCAAGGAGTACGCCGAACGCGGACGACGTTTCAGCGTCGCTCAAATTGAGGAGGTGGGGTTCGAGCAGTTCAACGCGCGCAAGATCGAGGTGGCCGCAGCCTTGGAGCTCTACCGGGCCAATCACGATTACCTGTTCTCGGCCCTGCTCGTCACCGATGTGGTGGTGCAGAATTCGTTGCTGCTCGTCGCCGGAGCCCCTGCCTTTCTTAAGACCATCGGCTATCCCGAGCGGGAACCCGGGATCTTCGAACTCAATGCCGTGGTCTCACGCAAGAAGCAGTTGCTCCCCTTCTTGACCGATTGTCTGGCTCTGATGAGTTGAGACGGAACGACTGATTTCAGAGGACTGTGACGGCGTAGCCAATTGCTTTCGCAAGACGAGGCGAGGAGTCCGGGGCAAACGGGCGACCGGTGGGGGCCCGGAACGCGCGAACAACAACGCAGCTTGCGAAAAAAAGATGCAGCCCGCGCGGCCGATCTAACTCAAAGCCAGGGCAGCCGATCCTACTCAAATCGCTCAGGCCAGCCCCAGTCGATGCGCCGATGTGCCACGAGGCGGGCTTTTACTCGCGTTCAAGCATCGGTTTGATCCGCAGGTGACGAAGGTGATCCTGATCCCAAACGGTGAGGCGAGCTTACTCGCGTTCAAGCATCGGTTTGAGCCGCTGCAGGAGTTGCGCCCCGGTCAGGCCCACGACACGCACCTGCTTGTGGCGGCTGGTGGCTCCGCGGAGGAGTTGAACCGCACCCCGAGGCACATCGAGAATCTCGGCCAAGAACCGCACGACTTCGGCGTTGGCGGCCGAATCGACCGGGGGCGCGGTGACCTTCAACTTTAAGGCGTCGCCCTGGACTCCCGCCACCGCATTGACCGACGCCCTCGGGATGACTTTTAAGGTCAGAACGACTCCGCCGGCCGTTTCCCGCAGAAACGTAGCGCCCGTCGCAGGCGCATTCATAGAGGCAGTCTGAGAAACAGCCGTGGCATCCCGCCTTGGAGAAAATACCCCACGCTCCAATACACGCCCGCTGCGGCCAGAGGGGTGAAATCCACCCTGCCCCACTTCAGAGGCAACCAACTCAACCAGGCACAGAGGCGCCCTCCGGTGCCGTGGGCGTAATCCCAGAAGGGCATGGATCCGAGGTACACGTGGTCGAGGAAGAATCGCAGAAGGCACAGACCAACCATCGGCCATTTCAATGCCGTGAGCCCGCCCAGAGCCACCACGAGGGCCTGTTGAACGGAATGAAACCCAGGAATCCGCGCCGGGGTCAGCCCTGCAGAAACCAAGGCGGGTGCAACGGCGAACCACAAGAGCCCCATCGCCCCCAGGAATGGAATCAGGGCAAGCCCCCAGGGCCACCGGGCCACCATCCCCAGTTCGGACCGAACCGAGCGTGCGATGGAATCGGGCTCGGCATCCGAGCGATGCAAGGTGGTCAGCAGCGCCAAACACAAGTAGGCCTGCAGCACAAAGTGCGTCCAACTGAGGAAGGAATGGGCAAGGATGCGGACCCACAGGTCGCTGCGAAAAACCACGGTGACCGCCCCGGTGGCCCAGGGAACGGCCTCGGCAAACTGCGGCGAAAAGGTGTGATGCAAGAGAGCCCGCAAGACCAGCAGCAGTACCAAGGCCGGCAAGAACATCGGACTTCTGCGAGTAGAGCGATTGGCGGGGCGGAGGTTGGAGAGCAGCGTCAACGCAGGCCGCGGTGAAACGGGCAACGAGCCAAATCCCCGCCAGGAGAGCCAGAGTAGCAACCCGACAAGGTCGGTCATCCAGTCGAGCCAGTGCATCCGGGCAAAAAAAGAACCAGCCTCCGCGGTCGCCCGCGGAGGCTGGTCTAAAATTATTACATCATCTTCAACAAGGTGTCGGCCATCTCGCTCGGAGTGGCAGACACACCGATGCCCGCCGCGCGGAAGGCATCAAACTTGGCTTGGGCTGTGCCCTTGCCGCCGCTGACGATGGCGCCGGCGTGACCCATGCGGCGCCCCGGAGGTGCGGTTGCACCGGCGATGAAACCGGCGACGGGCTTGGTGCCGTGAGCCTTGATCCATTCGGCGGCTTCTTCTTCAGCGGAGCCACCGATTTCACCAATCATGATGATGCCGTGGGTGTCCGGATCGGCCATGAACATCTGAATGACATCCAGGTGAGAGGTGCCGTTGACGGGATCGCCTCCGATGCCCACGCAGGTAGACTGACCCACGCCTCGGCTGGTGAGCTGGAACACGGCTTCGTAGGTCAAGGTGCCCGAACGGCTGACCACACCGATGTGACCGCGCTTGTGAATGTACCCGGGAGCGATGCCGATGCGGCAGCCGCCGTGGGAATCCTTGCCCTCACCCGGGGTGACGATGCCCGGGCAGTTTGGCCCGATGAGGCGGGTGGTGGAACCTTGCATGGCCCGCTTGACCTTAATCATGTCGATAACGGGGATGCCTTCGGTGATGGCAACCACGAGGTCGAGATGGGCATCGATGCCCTCGAGGATGGCGTCGGCCGCGAAGGGAGGCGGCACGAACACGGCACTGGCAGTGGCCTTGGTCTCACGGACCGCCTCGGCGACGGTGTCGAAGATGGGCACTTTTACGCCCCGGTGTTCGAAGATTTGACCACCCTTGCCGGGGGTGACGCCGGCGACGACCTGCGTGCCGTAGTCGATGGATAGCTGCGCGTGGCGGGCACCAAAAGCGCCCGTGATACCCTGGACCAGAAGTCGGGTCTGCGGAGTGACGAGAATAGACATGCTATTGTGAAAGTATGGGGTTCGTGTCGTTGCGGGTGGTCGTGTCTGGGACTAGGCGGCCACGGCGGCGACCACTTTCTTGGCCGCATCGGCCATGGTGTCCCCGCTGATGATGGTCAGACCCGATGCATCCAGGGTGGCCTTGCCAGCGGCCACGTTGTTGCCCTCCAGCCTCACTACCAGGGGTAGTTTTAGGCCTGTTTCACGCACGGCTTCGACAATACCCGTGGCGATCACGTTGCAGTCCATGATACCGCCGAAGATGTTGACGAAGATGGCCTTCACGTTCGGATCACTCAGGATGATCTTGAAGGCTGCAGAAACTTGATCCTTCGAAGCCCCACCTCCCACGTCCAGGAAGTTGGCCGGTAATCCGCCGAAGTGCTGGATGATGTCCATGGTCGACATGGCCAGACCGGCGCCGTTGACCAAACACGCGATGCTGCCGTCGAGCTTGATGTAATTGAGAGCGTACTTGCTGGCCTCGATCTCTAGCGGCGATTCCTCGGCGAGGTCGCGCATGGCCAAGATGTCGGGGTGCCGATAGAGCGCGTTGTCATCGAGACCGATCTTGGCATCGACGCAAATAATGGCTTCTTTGCCGGACGGGGTCTCGACCACGGCCAGGGGGTTGATCTCGACCATGGAGGCGTCGCTTTCCCACCAGGTCTTGTACACACCCATAATGAGCTTCACGGCGCCGTTGAAGGCGTCGCCCTTGAGGCCGAGGGCACTGGCGATCTTGCGGGCCTGGAAGGGCTGAATGCCCACGGCGGGGTCAACCCACTCCTTGATGATCTTTTCGGGGGTGTGCGCTGCGACTTCTTCGATGTCCACGCCACCCTCGGTGCTGGCCATGATGAGCGGACGGCTGTTGGCGCGATCCAGCAGCACGGCCAGGTAGAACTCCTTGAGGATTTTCTCGGCGGCGGCCACGAGGATGGTCTGCACGACGCGTCCTTCGGGTCCGGTCTGAACCGTGACGAGGGTCTTGCCGAGCATGTTCTCGGCAAAGCTCACGGTCTCTTCGACCGATTTGGCCAATTTGACGCCGCCCTTGAAGCCGTGCGTGAAGGTGCCCTTGCCGCGCCCGCCGGCGTGGATCTGGGACTTGATCACCGCCAGGGTGTGCCCGGCAGCAAAGATTTTCTCGGCCGCCGCTTGGGCCTCGGCGACGGTCTTGCAGGGCTCACCGGGGGGAACGGCGACGCCATGCTGCTTAAGCAACTGCTTGGCTTGGTACTCGTGGATGTTCATTCAGTTCAGGCTGGATCTTCCAATGGATTGACTTCGAAAAGGGGGGGATTGGGGTCTGGACTATCCCCCTCTCCTAACGGCGGGGGCATGTTGTGTGAGAAAATTTTACGTATCGTTCCGAGGGCCTCAAAGGCGTCTCGGTCGAGTGGGTTGAACCAGTCGGGCCCGGTTCTAGTCAGGCCCGGCTCTCGCACCCGAGTTCAGGCCCGTTGGGCGATTGGGGTGACGGTCAGTCCGACGGGGCCGGTATACACCGACTGCGGGCGAATGAGGCGGTTGTCGGCCAACTGCTCCAGCACGTGGGCCGTCCAGCCGCTGGTGCGGGCAATGGCGAAAATCGGGGTGAACAAATCGGTAGGAACGCCAAGGCTGTAGTACACCGTCGCGCTGTAGAAATCGACGTTCGCGTGCAGGTTCTTCTCGGTGAGCATGATCTCGGCGATCCGCTCCGACATCTGAATCCACTTCGGGTCACCCAGCTTGGCGGACAAAATTTGAGCCATGCGCTTGAGGTGCGGGGCGCGCGGGTCGAGCACTTTGTACACGCGGTGACCGATGCCCATGATCTTGCGCTTTTGAGCCAAGCAGTCGGCCACATAGGTATCGACCTGATCGAGCGAACCAATCTCCTTGAGCATTTTGATGACCCCCTCGTTGGCGCCGCCATGAAGAGGGCCCTTGAGGGTGCCGATGGCTGTGGTGACCGCCGAGTACATGTCGCTGAGCGTGGCGATAGTAACCCGAGCGCTGAAGGTGGAAGCGTTCATGCCATGGTCGGCATGCAACACGTAGCACATATCAATGGTGCTCTCCTTTTCAACGGAGGGCTTCTCGCCATCGATCATCCAGAGGAAGTTGGCAGCTTCGCCCAAAGTGGCATCGGGTGCGACCAGCGGCAATCCTTGGCGGGAACGGTGGAAGTAGGCCGTAATGACCGGGATTTGGGCGATGAGGCGCAGGGCCTTGCGGCGCTGGGCATCCATGTTGTCGTCGTCGGCGGTGGTGTCGTAGCAGCCCAGAGCACTCACGCCGGTGCGGATGGCGTGCATCGGGGGGCAGTCCTTCGGCAGGCTAGTGAGCATGTCGATCACGCCCTGGGGCAGTTCGCGATAGCCCGACAGAACGGCCTTGAGGCTGGCCAACTCCTTCGCGTTGGGCAGGTGGTTGTGATACAACAAGTGCACCACTTCTTCGTAGCTCACCTTCCCTGCCAGCTCGTTGATGTCGTAGCCGCAGTAGATCAGTTGCCCTATGTCACCGCGCACGTCGCTGAGCCGAGTGTGGGCGGCGATAATGCCTTCAAGGCCCTTGGAAACGGCCGGGGAAGCGGAAGAAGGGGTGCTCATGTGGTTTTGGGAAGAAAGGAGCGCGTTTTGAACTATCCGCAAGTCTGTCGGGCAGAAGAAACAGGCGTCAACGAATTACCCGCCTCGTTTTGAGGAACCTGACCGGAAGGTGGCTCACACTGTAGGCCGCACTTCCCCACAAGCCTCGCGCCGCAGAATTTCCGTCATCGCGGCCACATCGAGGCGATCCTTATCACGCCAAGAACCCGACTTCAGTTCGATGAGTTGGGACGGGTTGAGGTAAGCGATGAGGCAATCACCGGACTGCAAATGCCTGAGATGGGGACGGAAATCCGACAAACGGCGTCCGCTCATCTGGGTGAAGAGATCCAACTCGAACTCCTCGATGATCCGGATGGCCCCCTCTTGCGGCGAGAAGTCGTTTGCATGCAACTCACGGGCCCACCCCTCGCCCCAGTCACCCAAGAACCCCAACAGTCGACGTACATTCTCCGGTGATGGATCGACCAGAATGTCCGTGTCGTTGGTCTGCCGATGGTAGCCATTGAGGATCACTGCAACTCCTCCGACCACGGCGAAATCAACCCCGGCCTGAACGAGGCCTGCCAACAATTTTTCGAACCGGGAAAGCATCTCCCTCGACGATGGTTGGTTTTCCATGGGTGTGTTTTTGGACGAACCGGCGCATCTCTTCCAGTTGCCACAGCACCTGACGGGGAGTCGAGGGCCGCCCGACCTGGCGCCGGATCGAAAATGACGGGAGGTCGGTCGATTGGTCCATGAGTTCGAGGCTATCGCAGGCAGCTGCCCCGGTCAAACTTCCCTGCCCCCTCTGCTTCGGTCCGGATCGGTGGGCCGGCCGAGACCTGCATCGCGGGTTTTTCAAGGCCGGCAGGCTTGCCTCGCGGCTGTCCACGCCGACAATCGCTCAACATGCATTCATTGCCGCACGACACGGAGATCGCCTGCTTGCCCCAGATTCCATCGGGGGTGCGGGTTCACCGTTTGGACAACGGGCTGGAGCTGATCATCCGGGAGGATGCGTCGGCCCCGGTCGTCAGCGTGCAAGCTTGGGCGCGCGCCGGCAGCATCGATGAAGGACAATGGTTGGGGGCGGGCTTGTCGCACGTGCTCGAACACATGCTCTTCAAGGGAACGAGCACCCGGGGCTCCGGCCGCATCGACCAGGAGGTCCAGTCGGCCGGCGGCTACATGAACGCCTACACGAGCTTCGACCGCACCGTGTACTGGATTAATGTGCCCGATTCAGGAGCCACCACGGCCATCGATATTCTCTGCGACATCTTCCAGAACGCGACGCTGCCGGCCGATGAACTTGAGAAGGAACTCGACGTCATCCGCCGCGAAATGGACATGGGCAAAGACGACCCCGGCCGTCGTTCCAGCATGGGGCTTTTTTCGGCCGCCTACACCAAGAGCCCTTACCGCTATCCGGTCATCGGACTGTTGGACCTCTTCAATCGCATCACCCGTGACGACCTGCTGGCGTACTACCACTCCCATTACGCGCCCAATAATTGCTTCATTGTCGTGGTGGGCAACGTTCAGGCGGACGCGGTCATTGAGCAGGTGCGCACGGCCTATGCCGGAACTCTAGCTCGAACCATTCCGGTGAATTACCTCGTCCCGGAACCCCGACAAATGTCGCCTCGCCAAGAGCTGGAGTTGGCTCCGGTCGAGCATGCGCACTTCCACCTGAGCTGGCACATCCCCGACCTGACGCACCCCGACGTGCCGGTGCTGGACGTGCTCTCCACGCTGCTGGGCGGCGGCCGCAGTTCGCGTCTCTATCAGGCGGTCCGCGAGCGCGCCTCCCTCTCGCACTCGGTCAGCGCATGGATTTACGCCCCGGGCTTAAGCGGGCTCTTCGGCGTGAGCGGTGTGTGCGATGGTAGCAAATTTTCCGAATCCCAAACCGCCATCCTCCGCGAGGTGGTGCGGATGGGCAAAGAACCCGTGTCGGGTGCAGAGTTAGCCAAGGCCGTGAAGCAATTCACCGTGGGCACCTTGTCCTCCCGCAAGACGATGGAGGGACAGGCTCAAGACCTGGGAGGCAATTGGATGGCCGCCCAAGACCTGCACTTTTCGGAACGCTACTTGGCGGCCGTGCGCGCCGTCACCCCCGACGACCTCATCCGCGTCGTCCGGACCTACCTGCGCGACGACAACCGCACCGTGTTCGGGCTTTTGCCCAAAGAATCGGGGCTGCCTCGGGAGATTCAGGCTGCAGCGGTGGTCGCCCACGCAATCGTTAAGATGACGCTCTCCAACGGGCTACGGGTGCTGGTGAAGGAAGACCATCGGCTGCCCTTCGTGGAATTGCGGGCGGTCTTCGAGGGAGGTCTGCGCGTGGAAACGCCCGCTAACTCCGGCATCACTTCAATGCTCTCACGGCTCTTCATCAAGGGCACCCCCACTCGGTCGGCTGAAGACATCGCCCGGGAAATCGAAAGCCTCGGCGGTAGCATCGAGGCCTACGGCGGCAGCAACACCTTCGGCCTGACTGGGGAGATGATGCGCGAAGACTTGAAGGAGGGACTGGCACTCTTCACCGAAATCCTCCTGCGACCCAGCTTCCCCGAGGCCGCACTCGAACGCGAACGCGAGGCCCAGTTGGCGTCGATCCGCGGCCAACGCGATCAGTTGCTGCAGTGCGCCTTCAAGGCGATGCGGCGAGGTCTGTTCGGCGAACAGGGCTACGGATTGGATTCTCTGGGAACTGAATCGGTCATCCACGCCCTGGGTTCGGCCGAGCTGCGCGAGTTCCACGCCCGCTGGACGGTGCCCAGCAATGGCGTGCTGGCCGTCTTCGGAGACGTGGATCCGGAGGAGCTGCGACAATTGCTCGAAACGCATTTCGCTGGCTGGAAAGACCAACCGCGGCCGGCGATGCCAATCCTGGTTCCGGTCGACCCAATTCCCCGTTCGGAAGAATCGCGCGAAAAAGAGCAGGCAGTGCTGGCTCTTGGTTTTCACGGAACCAGCATTAGTTCTCCCGATCGCTTCGCTTTGGAACTCATCCAAGAGGCCTGCAGCGACATGGGTTCAAGGCTCTTCATGCGCATCCGCGATGAATTGGGCTTGGCCTACTATGTCGGGGCCAGCCTCCTCACGGGCCAGACCCCAGGGTACTTCGCCTTCTATTGCGGAACCGCTCCGGAGAAAATCGAACTGGTGGAAAAGGAGCTGCGGGCTCAGGCGGAAATTTTGCGAACCGAAGGCTTGAGCGACGAAGAGTTGGCGCGGGCCAAGGCCAAGATCATCGGCCAGCGGAAGATCGCGCGACAAGAGCTCGGCGGCTTCGCCATGAGCTCGGCCTTGGATGAGTTGTACGGATTGGGCTACAGCCACTTCGAGTCGGAGACCCAGCGCTTCGAGTCAGTGACAGCCGCCGATATCCGCGCCGCGGCTCAGCGCTATCTGGATCCGACCCACTCGGTGGTGGCCATTGTCCGTGGGGAGAAACAGGCCTCGGGCGGATAGGCGATCGGCCGAACGGCCCACCAACGGGCTTAAACCAATAGGCCCGCCAACTAATAGGCCCGGATTTCTCGCGAAATCCGGGCCTTTAATTTGAGGTTCGTGTCAAGAAGCCCCGAGTTCAGAACCTAGAACTGGGCGCGTGAACTAGACGCGTAATCGGGTTCGACGTGGATTACTTGGATCGCTCCTTGAGCACCTCGAATTGCGGGGTGCCATCGCGGATGAAGCTCACGAGAATACGACCCTTGGCCTTGGATACCTCGGTCTGGAATTCCTTCGGAGTGCGAACCGGTTCGTGATTGATGTCGGTGATGATGTCACCGGGTTTGATTTCGTAGCGATCAGCCAAGGATCCGGACTGAACCTCGGTGACAATGACGCCCCCGGTGACCTCGACCTCAAATTGTTTGGCCAACTCCTTGGTCAACGGTTTGACGGTCATGCCCAACTCCATCACGCCCGCAGGTTCTTTGGCGGATTTGGGTTTGCGGCCCGAGGCCAACATATCGCGGGTGGGCTTCTCATCGGGCTTCACCTTGACGCGAATTTTTTCGTCGCGACGAAACACATCCAACACGACCTCGGTCCCGGCCTTTTTTCGAGAAATGAGACTACGCAGTTGCTGGGTGGTGGCCACGGGCTTGCCATCCACCGAAACGATCACGTCGGCCGGCTTAAGCTCAGACCCGTAGGCGGGGCCATTGGGTTCGATGGAACGCACCACCACGCCATCCTTGGCCTTGGTGTCGATGTCGCGGAAGCGCCGATACTCACGAAGATCCGCGATGCCGATTCCCAACCAGGATCGGACAAACCGACCGTCTTCGATGAGACGATTTCCGATTTCACGGGCCAGATTGGAGGGGATTGCAAAGCCGATGCCGACCCCGACCCCCATCGAAGTGCGGATCATGGAGTTCACGCCCATGACCTCACTGTTAATGTTGACCAATGGGCCGCCCGAGTTGCCCACGTTGATATTGGCGTCGGTCTGGATGAAGTCTTGGTCGGACAAGGTGCGCATGTCCTCTACCTGCCGGCCCTTGGCGCTGACATGGCCAAAGGTGACGCTGTACTCGAGGTCAAAGGGGGCTCCGATGGCGATGGCAAACTCACCCACCTTCACTGAGTCCGAATCAGCAAACTTCACCGGAACAAGGCCCGGAATCTTCTCGGTCACTTGGATCACCGCCAGATCGGACTCCGGATCGCGACCTCGCACCTCGGCCTTCACTTCGCGACCGTCCTTGAAGACGACCAAAATGGCCTCGGCGTCTTCAACCACATGGTTATTGGTCAGGATATACCCGTCTTCGCGCATCACCATTCCGGACCCACGTCCGTTGTAGAAGGGATTCCCCTCCAGATCGTTGGCTTCGGGCTGGGGCCGTTGGCGGCGGGGAGGCTGCTGTCCGCGGAATTTCTCAAAGAACCGCTCGAATTGCTGGCGTTGCTCCTCCGGCAATTGTTCGTAGAGCGGGTTACCCTCAAGCCCCCCGCCCTCGCGGTCTTCCTTGGTCTTGACCTTGATAACGACCACCGACTTGGAGACCGAGTCGGCCACCTCGATGAATGCCTGGTTGAGTTGCCGCGCCAAGTCCAAGGCGGGGCTGGCTGCACCAGGGGAGGATTCCTTGGCAAGAGCGGAAACAGAAACGAGCGCCGCCAACAGCGCTCCCCGACAGCCAGAAAGCATAGAATAAGAACGCACCATGGCCGGAGGATAACGCCTACTTCGCTGCGCGCCAGTGAGTCTATTGCCTCGCAACAAATATCCTCATCCAACGGCTCTGGGAGGACGCTCCTGCGTTGGCGGGCATCGGGCGGGCCTCGAGTTTCAGGTTGGGAGTCTGGTCCGGGGCCTTGCCCCGCGGGGAGTGAGCCGATAGATTCAGGCCTCATGCTCCCGATCATCGAGAAACTGCTGATCCTTCAGGATCGCGATCGCCGTCTCCTCCGCGTTCGGGCCGAGGTGGTTGCCGTTCCGGGTCAGCGGCTGGTGATCCAAAACAGGGCTGCCGCCGGTGCGGCCGAGTACGAGGCGCTCAAGAAGCAGAGCCAGCATCTTGAGAGCGATCGCAAGAAACTGGAACTCGACGCCGACGCGCTGAGGGACCGCATCGGCAAAGTGCGCGTCCAGCAAAATGAGACGCGGAGCAATGACCAGTACAAGGCCTACGAACACCAAATCGAAACCAGCCAACGCGAAATCTCCCGACTCGAAGATCAACAGTTGGAGCTGATGGAGCAGAGTGAAAGTGCCTCCAAGCAACTCGCGATTGCCACCACGGCTTATGCGGCCCTGAAGGCCGAAAGCGATCGCCAATTGGCCGATTTGGTCGCCCGCGAAAAAAACCTGGCCGAGGAGCTCGCCGTTGCCACCGAAGCGCGCTCCAGTGCTGCCACCGGCATTGACGACCCGGTGGTGCTCAACCGCTACGACCGTCTGCTCAAGACCAAGGGCGACAACGTGATTGTGGGTGTGGGCGGCAATGTCTGCGGTGGCTGCCACATGCAGCTCACCACCCAAGCGGTGGTCTCCGCCAAGGGGCAGTCCGAGTTGGTCGCCTGCCCCACTTGCAGCCGGATCCTCTATTTCACTGCCGACATGGG
>JAPLUH010000169.1 GCA_026397675.1 Verrucomicrobiota bacterium | reverse complement strand
GTAGGGGGTCAGTCACACCTATTTACACAAAAGGGGACACTCTTTACTATACTGATGTTGTTGCGGTGGCTCCGCGGGAGCGGTCCTGCGCTCGCAGGGAACGTTGGGACAGGGGAAGCTTTCGCGCTTTCGCGCGAGGGGGATCAGGGTGTCGACGTTCCTATGCTCGCTCCGGACCTATCTCGCTGCCGCCCAGGGGCTGTTGTTCGGGGTAGGGGGTCAGTCACACCTATTTACACAAAAGGGGACACTCTTTACTAGGCTAATGTCGTTGCTGGGGCTCCGCGGGATATGTTCCGCTGCGGCCTCGTGGCGTCCAAAGGGTTAGGATCAGAAGGAACTCACTTCACTTCGTCTGGTTGCGAAGGATGAGCACCGAGGGGCCTTTCTCACGCCAGAGGCCCTTGAGCTTGTCGGGAACCGGGGTGGGCATCTCGATGAGGGAGCCCAAGACCAAATCGTCGTCGCCGTCGCCATCCAGGTCGCCGGCCTCCAGTGAAATCCACCGGCCGGTGACACCTTGGCGCAGGGTCCGGGCCTTAAAATCCCATTCCCGACCCCCGGCGGGGCTGGTGTTCTCGAAATAGAGGAACCCTTCCTGGGGCATGGTCTCGTAGTCGGCGAAGAACGAGGCGGCGGCGATGTCGAGATCACCATCGCCATCGAAATCTCGGGCGATCGCGCGGTATGCGCCGTGCATCGGGGCCGTCCAAGCCAATTCCCACTTCAGGCCTCCGCGGTTCAGGTAAATCCGGACTCCGTGATAAGCTTTGTGGGGCGAGGTGTTGAAATCGGCGTTGTCGCCGTTGGTGACCAAGATATCCGGTAGTCCGTCGCGGTTGAAGTCGGCCAGTTCGAAGCCCGAGTGGCCCCAGCTCGGGGGGCGCTGATAGATGAGTTGCCGTCGGAATTTCCCGCCTCCTTCGTTGAGGAAGAGCAGCAGTGACTCGCGATATCCGGTAGTCCGTCGCGGTTGAAGTCGGCCAATTCGAAGCCCGAGTGGCCCCAGCTCGGGGGGCGCTGATAGATGAGTTGCCGTCGGAATTTCCCGCCTCCTTCGTTCAGGAAGAGCAGCAGTGACTCGCGCGCTTGCGCCTGGAGGACCATCAGGTCGGGCCGGCCGTCGCCATTGAAGTCGCGAATTTCGCAGCGCAGGCAACCGGGCTCTGCGAGGATCACCCGCTCGGTGAACCCGCCATCGTCACGCCCCTCGAGCCAGGACAGGCGCCCGAGATAGTTACCAAAAGCACACAAAACTACATCCTCCCGACCATCCCCATTGAGGTCACCGGCAGCCACATGTGCCAGTCGCGGGAGACCTGAGAGGAGGGGCTCCGGCCGCAGCGGAGTGGTGTTGCGGTTGATCCGAATTAATTGGCCCACGGGTTCTTCGCGCGGGAAGAAGTGGCCGATGGCGCCGATGTACCAGTGTCGCCCGCTTTCCGCGAGGCTCACGGCGATGTTTCCCAGCGGCAGGCTGCCCAAATGCCGCCCGGAGCCATCCAGGAAATCCAGAGCCTGCGAGGTCGCATCGGAGGCGAGGATTATCCCCTGGCCAGCATCGATTCGAACCATGGGGGTCCGTGGGGGAGAGTTCCGATGGGGCGCCATCTCCGGGCGAAAAAGCGGCAACCCTACTGCAATCGGTAGCGGATCTTCGATCGGCAGGCGTTCCGGAGCGGCCTGGATGTAGTAGGTCGCGATTCGATCAAATACGGCCGGAGGAATGAGCGTTTTTTTGGGAAAATAATTTGCAGCGAGGAGGAGCGGTAGATCCCGAAAATAGCCATTGGTCGGAACCGCGGCCACCCCGGTAATGTAGCGCATCTTCGGCAAGAGTTCTTCGCTCCAGGTGCGCCGATCCAGGTCGGAGGGGTTCGGCAAGGCATGGCAGATCACGCAGTAAATCGCGGCTGCGCTGCGACCAGGAAGAGTTTCCAAATCCACGGTGACTGCGACCGCGGAGTTCTCTTTCTCTGAAACTACCGGGGTAGCCTCGCCGGATCGGGCGCGGGACACCAACAACAGAAGGGTCAGCGCCCAAACCATCGGGAGGTGCTTGAAGAATGGAAACCAACTCGGCCTCAAGGCCCCAAGACTAGGTGAATCGGCCCGGATGGAAAGAGCCGGATAGCTATGGAGCGGGGCCGAGGGGATCTCGCCCTAAAGCGAGACCCTTGCCCCGTGTTGGTTCCGAAGCTCAGTGCGCCGCCTTGGCCGGAGCCACCGTGTGCGAAAGACCGGCCACGGCGTGGTCAGCGATCTTCACTAAACCCTGCGGAAAGATTCCAAGGACTAACATCCCTGCCACACCGGCCACGAGGACGATACGGGTAGACAGAGCCACCGGAATGATAGAGAGGTTGGCGGATTGTCCGCCCCAGTAAATCGCCCGGATCACACTGAAGTAGTAATAAAGCGATATCACCACACCCACCACGGCCACAGCAATCAGCGCATAGAGTTCCGGATGTCCCGGGGCCACATCCAAGACACTCTTAAAGAGGAGCAACTTGCCAAAAAATCCAGCCATCGGGGGGATGCCCGCCAATGAAACAATCGCCATGGTCAGGCAGGCAGCCAAAAACGGAGACCGCTGACCCAGACCCGATAGGGCACTGGTGTCTTCGCTCTCCACGTGGTTGGCGATGGCACTGATCACCGTGAAGGCGGTCAAGACTGTTAAGGTGTAGCCACCCAAATAATAAAGCACCGCTGTTGAGCCCGCCGCCGAACCGGCCACGATGCCTAAGAGTAAGTATCCGGCGTTGGCGATGGAAGAATAGCCCATCAACCGCTTGAGGTTGCGCTGCGGGATCGCACACAAGCTTCCGAAAAGAATAGTGGCCCCGGACATCACCACAAAGAGGCGGTGCCATTCGGCCGTGATCTGCGGTACCGCACCGACCAAGAGGCGGATGAGCAGAACAAACCCAGCGGCCTTGGAACCGACGGCCAGAAAGGCGGTCGCGGGAGCGGGCGATCCTTGATACACATCCGGTGCCCACATCTGGAAGGGCACTGCGGCAATCTTGAAACCCAGACCCACCAGAACGAACAGCAATCCAATGAGAAACAGCGCGGAGTGGGCCAATTCCTTCTGCTTGGCGGCCAACACGGCGAGATTGGTGGAATTGGCCGTGCCAAAAATCAGCGCAATACCGAACACCATGAAGGCCGAAGAAACGCCACCCAAGATCAGGTACTTCACACCGGCCTCCAGCGAGGCCAGTTGGGTCCGCTGGAAGCTGTTGAGCACGAAGAAGGTCACGGTGATCAACTCCAAGCTAACAAAGAGCAGCACCAAATCATTGGCCGATGCGGCAAAGAGCATCCCGACCAAGGCAAAGACGGTGAGGGCAAAGAACTCCGAAAGCCCGGCGCCAAATTTGGGCGCGTAATCCACAGCCATCAGCACCACGGCTAAGGCAGCGAACAAGAAGAACCCTTTGAAGTAGCGAGCGAGGTCATCGACCACAAACATATCGGCGAAGGCGGATCCCGACTGCGGGGCCAACGAACCCACCGCAAAGGCCAGCAAACAGCCCAGCGCGGCCGCTAGGCCGAGGCCCAACGCCTTGCGGGCGGTGGGCGATACCCACAAGTCGGCCAACAGCACGATCAGGCCCATCAGGACCGCCAGGACTTCCAACGTAATCAGCGAATAATTCATGACTGCAAAGGCTAGGTCTGCGCTCAGTGTCCGGAATGACCCGGGGCGGAGGCTGCGGGAGCTGCGTGGGCTGCGGGGACCGCTGGCGCCTGACCGGCCTGCGAGGGGGTCAGGTGTGCGGCCACCACCGCTTTGGCGGCGGGTTCAATGCGGGAAGTCAAGATGCCCGGGGCAACGCCGAAGAGCACCATTGCGCTCAAGAGCAGCACGAAGGGCAAACGGCGCCAGTAACCCAGGTCAGCCACACGCGAAAACTCGGGTTTTTCAGGCCCCTGAAGCACCGCACGCAAGGCCCGGAGCATGGCCACGGCGCCAATGATCAAGCCACTCCATGCGGCGATAATCACCAACCAAGGCAGCGACTTCCAGGATCCGAAGAGCACGGTGGCCTCACCGGCAAAATTGGCGAAGCCCGGCAGCCCACAACTGGCCATAAAACCCATCACCAATGCGGTGCCGTAGAAGGGCATCTTGCGCAGCAGGCCGCCCATGCGGGTCATATCGAGGGTGCCGGTCTGGGTCTCAAGGTAGCCACTCAGGGCGAAGCTCAGGCCAGCCAGGAGCGCGTGGGCCACCATCACCAGAACGGTTCCGGTGACACCGATGACTGTGAGGCTGGCGATGCCCAAGAACGCAAAGCCCATGTGGGCCAAACTCGAGTTGCCGATCAGGAGATTCATGTCCTTCTGACGCAGGGCTACCCAGGCGCAGTGCAGCAAATTACCCACAGCCAAGACCGCGACCACCGGCAGCCAGCGATGGGCTCCGTCCGGCATCAAGGGTACCGCCATGCGAAGGATCGCGTAGAGACCGGCCTTCTTAAGGATGCCCGCGTGCATCATGGCCGTGGCCGTGGGAGCGGCCGCATACCCGACCGGGGCCCAAGAGTGGAAGGGAAAGAGCCCCACCAAGGTGGCAAAGCCGAAGACCACCAGCGGGAAAATCCAGGTTTGGGCCGAGACCGACAGCGGATGGGCTGCCAAATGCGCCTTGAGCACGATGACGTCCAGACTGTTGGCGCCGGCGGCCACATAGAAGGCGACCAGGCCAACCAAGGCGGTGAGCGCGCCCAGGGTCAGGTAGAGGGTGATTTTGAAGGCGGCCCAGTTGCGGTCCTCACCGCGACCCCACACACCGATCATGATGAAGGTGGGAACGAGGGCCAATTCGTTGAAGAAGTAGAAGAAGAACAGATCCAGCGACGCAAAGGCTCCCATGGCCCCGGCGATCATCGACATGAGCAGCACGTAAAAGAACTTCACGTGGCGTTCGATGTTCCAGGATACCAGCACTGCAGCAAAACCCACGAGACCGGTGACTAGGATAAGCCCAATGTTCAGGCCGTCGGCGCCGACGTGGTAGGCGAGGTTTAACGGGCCCACGGTGACCCAGGGTACCAACGACTCAAATTGCAACCCCTCTTGGCCCGCATGGAATCGGGAGAAGAAGGAGACGGCTGTCCAGGCCGTGCAGGCCGAACCCAGGATGGCCGCCAGACGCAGCACGACCCGGAAATTGCCCGGGATCAACAACAGCAGCACGGCCGTGAAGACCGGGGTGAGGATGACGGAGGTCAGGGAGTCCATGGCGGTTACTTCAGGGCAAGGAGGACAATGAGGAGCACGCCAGCCGTGAACAGGAAGGCGTAGGTCTGAATGCTGCCGGTCTGAACCAGGCGTAAGGCCCGGCCGGCGATCTCCACCACACCGGAGAGGCCGCGGACGGCGAGTCCGGCGATGAGCCATCGGTCGATGGCGTCAGCAATCTGGGACAGCAAATTATGGAGTGGCACCACGATGCCGTCGTAAATCTCATCAATGTAGAACCGGTTGCGCATCGCCTGCGAAAGCAATCCGAGTTTTGCCGACAAGGGGTCTTGGGTCGGAGCCTTCCCGTAGAGCGAGTAAGCCAACGAAAAACCGAACAGAACCGCGCCCAAGCCGAAGACGGCAGCAATGGGGTTGTGGTTAAACGGACCGAAGAGGATGTCCCCTCCATGGGTTGCATGACCGGGCTTAAAGTGGCCGCTCAAGAACTCTCCAAGTGGCAACCAGGCAATGAACGCACTGGGCACTGCCAACACCAGCAATGGCAGCGTCATGCTGGAGGGCGATTCGTGGGCGTGATCGGCACCCTCACCGCGCGGCTTTCCGAAGAAGGCCACGAGCACCAGGCGACTCATGTAGAAGGTGGTCAGCACGGTCACCAACACGCCCACTCCAAAGAAGATGGGGTTGGCTTCCAACGCCACGGCGAGGATCTCGTCTTTGGAGTAGAACCCGCTGAAGGGCGGCAAACCGGCCAGAGCGGCCGTGCCGAGGGCAAAGGTCCAGAAGGTCTTGGGCATCTTCGAGCGGAGACCACCCATCTTCCAGATGTCTTGCTCGTGGTGGCAGGCATGAATCACCGAACCAGCCCCGAGGAAGAGCATCGCCTTGAATCCGGCGTGCGTGACCAAATGGTACATGGAAGCCGACGCATCACCGGTCTTGGCGCCCAGTCCCACGGCCATGACCATCAGGCCCAATTGCGATAAAGTGGAGTAAGCGAGGATGCGCTTAATGTCGTCTTGCTGAACGGCGATGACGGCGGCAAACAATGCGGTGAATCCACCGATGCAGGTAATTATCGTCGCCGCGGATACTCCATCGAGGAAGCCCAGCGCGGCCGGCCAACCGGCAGTCGCCGTATACAGGAAGAACAACCGGCAAAGCATGTACACACCGGCCGCGACCATGGTGGCGGCATGGATGAGGGCCGACACCGGCGTCGGGCCTTCCATCGCGTCCGGCAACCACACGTGCAGCGGGAACTGGGCACTCTTGCCCATGGCACCCATGAAAATTAGCAAACCGGCCAAACCGGCCCAGGGGCCCAGCAAGGCGGGATTGGCCACGAACTTGGCTTTGAGGGCTGCGATGTCGAGGGTGCCGGCCAGACTCCAAATGGCCAGGATGCCCAGCATGAAACCGAAGTCGCCGATGCGGTTGGTCAAGAAAGCCTTTTTCGAGGCGTCGCCCGCCGAGGGCTTCTCGTACCAGAAACCAATCAACAAATAGGACGAAACGCCAACCAACTCCCAGAACACAAACAGCATCAGGAGATTGTTGGCCAGAACGATCCCCAACATGGAAAAGACGAAGAGGCTTAGCGTGGAGAAGAAGCGGGTGTAGGACCGATCTTCGTGCATGTAGCCGGTGGAATAGATCATTACCAGCGATCCCACGCCGGTCACAGCCATGAGCATCAGCGTCGAAAGCGCGTCGAGGTGCAAACCGATCTCGGCGTCGAGTCCAGCCACGGGTAGCCAGTGGAAGGGCGTCGCGTCGACGGACTGCCCCCCGTAAACGCAGAACAGTGTGAAACTAAGCAGGAAGGCGACGACCACCCCGCTGATGTTGAAGGCAGCGGAAAGCGTGCGGTTCTTCGGGGTCAGGACAGCCGTCCCGAAGGCCATCACCAGCGGCAGAATAAGGATGGCCCAGGCCAGGTCCTGGATCTTGGAGCCGGATTCAACGGCATGCTGTACTACGGCGGCGTGTTCCATGGCGGTCGATCAGAGTTTCAGGGAAGTCAGGTCTTCCACATGCGCCGTCTGGCGCTTGCGGTACAGCGCCACGAGGAGCGCGAGGCCCACAGCCACCTCGGCGGCGGCGACGGTGATGACGAAGAAAACCATCACCTGGCCATTGAGGTTGTTGTGGTAGCGAGAGAAGGCCACCAGGGCGAGGTTGGACGCATTGAGCATCAGTTCGAGACCCATAAAGATCACGAAGAGATTGCGGCGCGCAACCACGCCCAGCAAACCCAGGCTGAAGAGCAGCGCGCTGACGATCAGGTAATGGTGGAGTCCGGGAGTCACAGGAGTGTCGGGTTCAGGGTGGACGCGCTCGGGATTCTCACAGGTTTCAACGAAGATCCTTCTTGGTGATCAGGATGGCTCCGACCATGGCGACTAAAAGGAGCACTGACAGGATCTCGAAGGGAAGAATATGCGACTCGAAGAGCAATCGACCCAAAGCCTTGGTCTCGCCCTCGGCCAAACGACCTGCTGTTTGTGACACAGGGATCGTTTTAACAATCGAGGCCACCAGAGTGCCAGCGATGGCCAGCGTAGACAGTCCGCCCAGGCCCACGGCGATTTTGTTGAAGTGCCGCCGTTGGTCCGCCTTGAGATCCAAGAGCATGATGACGAACAGAAACACCACCATGACCGCACCGGCATAGACGAGGATTTGGACCGCGGCCAAAAAGAAGGCGTGCAGCAAGACGAACAACCCGGCCATGCAGAGAATGGTCAGGACCAGGAACATGGCACTGGTGACCGGACTGCGACTCAGTGGGTTGAGCACGGTCAGGAACCCAAAAAGCAGGGTGAGTCCGGCCAGCGCGTAGAAAAAAAGATCGGTGAACTGAGGCATGTCGGGAAGGGGTGGGTCTCCAGGAGGGTGCCGGTAATCTTAAGTCGAGGGGGCTATTGGGCGTCGACCGGGAAAGTCTCTTGGGCTTGGGCTTCCTCCAGCTTGTTCTTCCATTTCTGGATGCCCGCATGGGTACCGCCCAACTTGAGGAGCTTCTCTTTGTTGAAAATCATCGACTCCCGATTTTCCCCGGTGATGGAGTAGTCCTTCTGGAGGAAGATCGCCTCTTCAGGGCAAACCTCTTGGCACATGCCACAGAAGATGCACCGGAGCATGTTGATCTCGAACTCCTTAGGCATCTTCTCGGCATTCTTGCGGTCGGCTGTCAGGCCATCGGCGCCGGGAGGGGTGATTCGGATGGCCTTGGGCGGGCAAACAAACTCACACAACTGGCAACTCACGCATTTGGTCGCACCGTCCTGGTCCTTCACCAGATAGGGGGCCCCGCGGTATCCCTCGGGCACCACCCAACGCTCTTCCGGATACTGCATGGTCACGGAATTGCCTTTGAAGACAGTGTCCGCGAAGTGCTTGGCCGTCACCTTGAGGCCACCAAGAATGGCCGGTAGGTAGGTGCGCTCGTAGAAGGTCAGCGGGGCGCGATCGACAACTTTGGTGCTCATGAAGTCAGTGGGCGAATTAGTTGTTGAACAAGGCGACCACGAGCGCGGTCACCACGATATTAGCCAAGGCCAGCGGAATGAAACGGCGCCATCCCAGATCCATTAGTTGATCATAGCGGAAGCGAGGGAGCATCCATCGCACCCAGATAAAGACGATCATGAAGAAGGCCATCTTGGCGAAGAACACCCCGATGTGAATGAGGCCCAATAGCAGGGAGCTGGCCGGCAAGTTTAAGGCATCGATGAAGGGCAGCGTCCAGCCGCCCAAGAAGAGCGTCACCATCATGGCCGCCGAGGCGATCATGTTGGCGTACTCACCCAGGAAGAAGAGAGCGAACTTCATAGAGCTGTACTCGGTGTGGTACCCACCCACGAGTTCGGACTCGGATTCCGGAAGATCGAAGGGCAGACGATTGGTCTCGGCGAAGGACGCGATCAGGAAGATGACGAAGGCCAGCGGTTGCTTGAAGATCATCCAACCGTTCTCAGCCTGGTACCGGATGATGTCGCTCAAATTGAGGCTCTCGGTGAGGATGAAGATCGGAATCACACTCATGCCCATGGCGATTTCGTAGGAAATCATCTGGGCGGTGGAACGGATACTTCCCAAGAACGGGTACTTGGAGTTGGAACCGTAGCCGGCCAAGACGATTCCGTAGACGCCGAGCGACACGATTCCGAAGGTGTAGAGAATACCGACGTTCAGGTCGGCAATGACCATCTTCTCACTGCCAAGGTTGGAACCAAAAGGAATGACCGCGACGGTCAGCAGCGCCGGAATCACCGTAATGGCCGGAGCCAACCAGAAGTAGACCTTGCGGACGTAACTGGGCGTGAAGTCTTCCTTGAGCAGGAATTTCAGACCGTCGGCCGCTGGCTGGAAGATTCCCAGCCGCACCAAGAGCGGGCCAATGACCGGCAGGTAATTGATGAAGAAGGGTGCTGTGCGATTCGGACCAACACGGTTCTGGATCCATGCCGAGACCTTGCGCTCCACAAGGACCGCGTAGGCAACGGCCGTCATCACCACACCGAAGACCACTCCAATCTTCAGCGCGCTGAAGATGATCATCTGTGCAGTCGGATTAAGATAATTGATCGCTTCCATGGTCGTTCAGATCTGAACCGTGACTCCGGTGTCACCCACCTTAGCCCATTCGAGCCCGGCGAAGGCCGGCACTTCGGCGGCCATTTGGTTAAAGAGGCCTTCGATGGTCCGGTACCCGTTGTGGCCGGTCAGCGAATGCACCAACTCGAGGAGGAATTCCCACTCGGGGCGAGCCTCGCCCGGGGCCTCGACGGCCTTATGAAACTTCTGCAGGCGCCCCTTCACGTTGACGAAAGTACCCCGCTTCTCGGCATGGGCCGCACCAGGCAGCAAGAGAGTTGCCGCCGCCGTCGTCGCATTGGGCAAGATGTCGCTGACGATCAACGCATCGAGCTTAGCCAGCAATTCAGGGCCGATGCCCACCCGGGTCACGTCTTCACCGAAGACAACCAACGTCTTGATCCGGCCTTGGGCGATGCCGTCGGCGATCTTCGTCAGGTTGAATCCGAACTCGGTGAAGGCCATGCCGGTCAGCCGGACGCCATTGCTGTTGGGATTACGGTCTTCGCTCACCAGCAACCGGTCCGGCTCGCCATCGCGAGCCACCGCATCCGTCATGGCACCGGTATGGGTGGCCAGTTTCTTGAGCAGGAAGAGCTCTTCGTTGGTCTGACGACCGGACACCACGAAGGCCACGCTGCCTTGAGGCGCCTGGGTCAGGATGAGGGCGGCCGACTCGATGGCGGCATTCCATGAAATAGGCTGGAGCGTGCCATCAGCCGAGGTCCTCAAAACCTGCTTCAAGCGGTCGGCGTGACCCACCCAGCGGTAGTTCAGACGTCCACTGTCGCACATCCAGGGCCCGTTGACGGCGTCATTCTCGCGCGGTTCGTAGCGGTGGATGACTCCCTCGCGGGAACCCATGGTGATGTTGCAGCCGGTGCCGCAGCTGGTGCACAGGCTCTTGGTCTCCTTAAGGAACCAGACCCGCATTTTGAAGCGGAAATCCTTGGAAGTCAGCGCTCCCACCGGACACAAGTCCACGGTGTTGAGCGTGTAGTTGTTGTCGAAGTGACCCGGATTGAACGCGCTAATCGTGTTATAAGAACCGCGATTCACGATGCCCAACGCGTCATCGCCCGCAATGTCGCGGGTGAAGCGAATGCACCGGGTGCATAAGATGCAGCGCTCGTCATCCAGCACGATGCGCGGCCCGAGGTCCACCGCCTTGGGCTTGTGGACCTTGGTTTCGACAAATTGACTCCCGGCTTGGCCGTGCTGAACCGAGTATTCCTGAAGTTTGCACTCACCGGCCTGATCGCAAATGGTGCAATCGAGCGGATGGTTGATGAGCAGCGATTCGAGCACCGACTCGCGCATTTGATGGGTGGCCTTCGAATTGGCGTAGATCTCCATGCCTGGCGAGATCGGCGTCGCACAAGCGATGGCACCGCGCGGAGTTCCCGGCTCATAAGGCAGAACCGACCGGGAGATTTTGGGAGTGCCATCTTCGTTGAGCACCGGCTTGCGGTCCGGGCCCATCATCGGCGTACCAAACTCCACCAGACACATGCGGCAGTTGCCGGCGATCGGCAATTTGTCGTGGTAGCAGTAGTGCGGGATGTCCACGCCGGCGATCTTGGCCGCCTGCAGCATGGTCGTCGGCGCGGGCTTTCCTTGCCAATCAGGCATGGTCTTGGGCACCTGCACGGTCTTGCCATTGACCATCACGGTCATGGTCTCGACCGGCGGGGCCGCCGGGGCGGTCACGGGCGCCGGGGTGGAGGAGGGAGCAGCGGGAGCGGACATCGAAATCAGTGGGTTTGAAGGCTTCCTGCCGCCGAACGGGGGGCGGACGACTGGGTCAACGATGGTCCCTGGGACTTCGCATGAGCGGCCTCGTCGGCCGCACCCTGAGTTTCGAACTCGTCCCGGAATTTCTTCACAAAGCTCAAGACCGGCCAAGAGGCCGCCTCGCCGAAGGCGCAAATGGTCCGCCCTTGGATATTCTGAGCAATGTGGGTGAGATAGTCGGCATCGGCCTTGCGACCTTCGCCATTGCAAAGTCGGTGGGTTGCCTTGGAGAGCCAAAGAGCCCCCTCGCGGCAGGGCGTACACTGGCCGCAGCTCTCGTGGGCGTAGAACTCGGACAAGTTGCCAAGCGTCTGGACCATGCTTCGGGAATCATCCAGAACGATGACCGCACTGGAGCCAGACATGGTTCCAGCCTGCTGCAGCGAATCAAAATCGTAGGGCAGGTCGAGCAACGACACATCCACCTTGGCCATCTGGCCGTCGGCCCCCTTGCGGTTCAGCTTAAAGACCTCGCCGGCCTTCAAAACCTTAGAGGAGGAACCGCCCGGAATGATGGCCTTCAGGGTACGACCCGGCTTGAGTCCGCCGCCGAAGTTGGGGTCAAAGATCAATTCGCCCAAAGTGACCCGTCCGACTTGAATCTCGTAGTAACCCGGCTTCTGCACATCGCCGCTCAAACTGACGATGCGGGTGCCGGTGTTGTTGGGCGTGCCCAACTTGGCGTACTCAGTCGGCCCCATGAGCACGATGTGCTTCACATGGCACAAGGTCTCCACGTTGTTCACGATGGTCGGGCACATGTAGAGACCCAAGACCGCCGGGAAATAGGGGGGCTTGATCCGCGGGTAAGCCCGTTTGCCTTCGAGGGATTCAATCAAACCGGTTTCCTCGCCACAAATATAGGCGCCGGCACCGCGATGCACGTGAATCTCCAGATCGTAACCCGTGCCCAAAATATTCTTACCCAGAAAACCCGCTGCGCGGGCTTCCTTGAGTGCTTGATTCAACAACTTGGCCGCAACAGGCATCTCACCCCGGATGTAGATGTAGGCCAGCTTTACGTCGTTGGCCCAGCAGGAGAGGATCATTCCCTCGATCAACTGGTGCGGATCCTTGTGGAGGATTTGACGATCCTTGAAGGTGCCCGGTTCGGACTCGTCGGCGTTGCAAATCAGATAAATCGGCTTGCCGCTGCGTCGGTCCACGAAGCTCCACTTGAGACCCGCCGAGAAACCCGCGCCACCACGACCGCGCAGTCCTGAAGCCTTGACGTCTTCGCGAAGCGCTTCCTGAGGACTGAGTTTCTTGCCATCGGGCAAATCACGAGCCGGCATAGCCAGAGCCCGCTTGAGCGCCTCGTAACCGCCATGGCGCTGATAACACCCAATGTCCGGCGTGAAGCCCGGCTCATCGAGGTTCTTGAGAATCAATTTAAAAGGTTCCGGCATGGCTTTGCTTGACTCAGAGAAAGTTCCTAGTAATGTCCCGGCTTCGGTTCTGGCTGCCCGATTGTGTAATGGTAGCACAACAGTCTCTGAATCTGTTTGTCATGGTTCGAATCCATGTCGGGCAACCACTCACTGGAACCGAAATTTTCGAAAAGATCACCCACGCAGCACTTCTGGTGGCACTTCTGGTGGCACTTCTGGTGGTATACCCGGTGGTATTCCCGGCACACACGCTGGCCACACACGTCACAAACACGCGGTACTCAGCGGGCTCTGCCAAGCAGACCCTTTGAGCAACGAGTAGGTTCATGGTGTTGAAAGCGTTCAGACTGTTTGGGGTTTTTAGGCGTTTTGTCCCTGCTTGAGGATCGCATCGGCTTCGGCCGTGCCGACCTTGTGATGCAGGTCTTCGTTGACCAAG
Source organism: Verrucomicrobiota bacterium (assembly GCA_026397675.1). GTDB lineage: Bacteria > Verrucomicrobiota > Verrucomicrobiia > Limisphaerales > UBA9464 > SXXZ01. The sequence continues at coordinate 8,875 of JAPLUH010000169.1, read as the reverse complement.
ACAACCGGCGCGGTGCCGCAACTGGCCAGACACTCCACGAACTCTACGGTAAACTTGCCATCGGGCGTGGTCTGCGGTGCATGGGCGTGGGAATCGAGGCCGAGCCGGGTGCAGAATTGCTCTCGTAGCTCAGCGCTTCCGGCCAATGAACAACTGAGAGTTCGGCACACCTTGATGTGCGTCTTGCCCAACGGTTCCTGACGGAACATGGGATAGAACGTCACCAACTCGTACACGTTAATCGGCTGGAGCCCTAACTTACGAGCGGTCCACTCCACGGCATCCATCGAAATGAACCCGAAGTGCTCCTGCAACGCGTGCAGGAACATCAGCGAGGCACTCCGCTGGACCGGATAGTGCGTGGTGAGCTCATCAAGCTCGGCTTCCAAACTGGCGGGAACGGAAAAGCTCATCGGTGAAGTCCGGTTATCGGTCGCACTCGCCCATCACGAAATCGAAGGACCCCAAAATGGAGACCACATCGCTCATGAGGTGCCCCGGCAACACTGCCGGGAGGATGCTCAAGTTTACAAACGAAGGGGCGCGGATCTTGAGGCGGTAGGGTGTGCCACCCCCGCGGCTGTTAATGTAGAAACCCAATTCGCCCTTAGGGTTTTCGGCCCCAAAATAAACCTCGCCGGCCGGAGCGTTCACGCCCTGGGTGACGATCATGAACTGGTGAATCAGCTCTTCCATGCTGGTCATCACCTTGTTCTTGGGCGGCAGGACCACCTTGCCGTCGGCCACATTGACGGGTTCCTTGCCGGCGTTATCGGGGCCGCCAGGCAGGCGATCCAGGCACTGGCGGATAATACGCACGCTCTGACGCATCTCTTCCATGCGGACGAGATAGCGGTCGTAAGAATCACCGACCGACCCGACCGGAATGTCGAACTCCAGATCTTTGTAGACCAAGTAGGGATGCGCCTTGCGAACATCGTAGTCGACACCGCTGCCGCGCAAATTAGGACCGGTCAGGCCGTAGTCGATGGCCAGCTCGCGCGAAATCACGCCCACATCGCGAGTCCGATCGACAAAGATGCGATTGCGTGTGAGCAAGGTCTCAGACTCGTCGAAGTTGACGACCACCTCATCTAGGAACTTCCGCACCGCGGCCACCCAACCCGGAGGACAATCGCGGGTCAGGCCACCAATCCGTGTGTAACTGGTGGTGAAGCGCGCCCCGGTGAGGGATTCGCACAAATTGTAAATCTTTTCGCGCTCGGTGAAGGTGTGCAGGAACACCGTCAGGGCACCCAAGTCCATCGCGAAGGCACCTAAACCCAGCAGGTGAGCCGAGATGCGGGCCAACTCACAACAAATCACCCGCAAATACTGACAGCGCGGCGGCAGCTGGGTGTCAATGCCCATCAACTTCTCGACCGCCAACGCGTAGGCCACGTTATTGGCTAAGGGCGCGAGGTAGTCCAACCGGTCCGTGTAAGGCACGAACTGGTTGTAAGTCATGTTCTCGGCGATTTTTTCATCACCCCGATGCAGGTAACCCACATCCGGGACCGCCTTGGTGACCGTCTCGCCGTCTAACTCGATGAGGATGCGCAACACCCCATGAGTGGAAGGATGCGAAGGCCCCATGTTGAGGACCATTTTGTCACCGTGGAGATCTTGGAGATCATCACCCGAACTCGGGCCTTCGGACTGCACCGCATGGGCCGCCCGGGCCGCAGCGTCTTTGAATTCGATGGTTTGAGTCGCCATGGTCTATTCCTCGGGAGTCCGGACGCGGGGTTCGCGGGCCGTTGAATCTTTGCCGCCAGGCAAAGTTACAAATGGACCGCCCTCCAAGGGCGCGGTTTGAGTGAAGGCTGTATCGGGCAAAAGGGTCGGCTTGCCGGCCAGCGGGAAATCTTTGCGCAATGGGTAGTACGGATAACCCTCCCACATCAAGATCCGGCGCAGGTCGGGATGACCTGAGAAACGGATTCCCATCATGTCGTAGGCTTCACGCTCATGCCAATCGGCCGTCCGCCATACCGAGGACACGGTCGGAAGCTCAGAACGCTCTTCGCTGACGGACGTCTTGAGGCGCAGGTGCTGCCCATGACCGAGGCCGGAAAGTTCGTAGACGACGTTCCAGCGCGGATCATCGCCGTAGTTGTCCACGCTGCTCAAATCGATCAGGAGGTCGAAACTCAGGACCGTCTTGGCATGCTGACACACCTCGGCAATGCGCTCGGGGTCGACGACGGTCACGGTGACTTCGCCCCGGAATTCGAGGGGCTCAGAGATCAGGTCGCCAAACTTCTCACGAAGCTGGCCGGCGAGTTCAAGGGAGGTCGGCACAGGAGGGCGTGAAATCAGGGTTTACGTTGCAGAACCTCGCCTTGGGCACCTAGTTCCAAGCCCATGCGACCGTACTGGTCCGGGGCGACATCTCGCTTGAGATCATGAGTGATCGGTTCATGGGCAACTTTGTTCTGCAGACGAATCAGCGCATCGAGCAACGCCTCGGGCCGCGGAGGGCATCCGGCCACATAAACATCAACCGGAATGATGTTATCGACACCTTGAAGCACCGCATAACTGCGGTACATACCGCCGGTGGAAGCACAGGCACCCATGGCAATGACCCACTTGGGCTCGGCCATCTGCTCATAAATGCGGCGCACGGCCAGGGCCATCTTGTAGGTCACCGTGCCCGCCACGATCATAACATCCGACTGCCGGGGGGAGAACCGCATGACCTCCGACCCGAAACGGGATATATCAAAGCGACTGGCACCCACGGCCATTAGCTCGATGCCACAGCACGCCAAGCCCATCGGCATGGGCCACAGAGAGTTCTTGCGGAACCAATTGAGGGCAGCATCCACCGTCGTATGAACGACCTCACCCTCGATTTTCGAGTTATACCCGAACTCGGTAGTGGTCTTGCCGCCGATCACAGCTGGGGACATTGCATCCATAAACCAAAATGGCGGGGAGTGGTCCCCGCGGATGCCGCAAACTATGTTTTCGATCCCTCCGGCAGCAAGTGGCTTTTGTGAATTTTTTCACAAAGTCACCGGTTTTGAACGAAATCAGTTCCTTTTAATGGCACGGCCTTCGTCGGTGGCAAGGGCCGAATTTGAGCCCGAAAGAATCAAACACTTTGAATCACAGCCCCCTCGCCGACGGGACACGCCATAAGCACCACGTCATCCACTCGGCCGTCGAGGATGCGCATTGCCCGTTTGACGCCTTCCACCACAAACCCGCAGCGAGTGTAGAGACTCAGCGCGCCGGTGTTTGAAGCGTAGACCTCTAGTTCCACCCGCCGGAATCCAGCTCCTCGAGCCGCGCTCAAGGCGTGGTCAAGCAAGCGCCGACCCAACCCTTGACCACGCCAGGCCGCCCGCACACCGATCCCCAACCGCCCATTGTGCTCGTACCCAGGGTGCGGATACAGCCGAACAATATCGCACCACCCGACAACCGTCGTTTCACAAAGCGCGACAAATTGCGGGACACCCGCCGACTGATTCAATTGAATGAACAAGTGAGTTTCCACCTCTGAAAACGCCTCCACGGCTGCCAACCACCGCCGCTCCCGGGCCACCTCACCCACCGCCTGGCAAAGTGAGACCGCATGCCCTAGGGCCGTCGGAACGATTGAAATACTCGGAGGCAGCAATTTTAAGCCTTTATTCATGATTGATCTTCACGATTTCATTACTCGGCAGAACCGATGTTCCGGAACCAAGCCCTCCAGGTCCAGCAGAGGTCCGCGGTATTAGGTCGGTGAGATTGATTGAAACCAGCAGTGAGTTGACCGGCCTTTCAACACGGATCCGGCCGCTAAGACAGGCCTACAAGACGAACCAAAAGGTCTCGATTTTAAAAATCGGGCGTTGACACCAATTCCCCTGTTTGCTTCCTTCCACGTCCCCCTGTCGGGGGAAAGTTTTTATGTACGCTGTTTTGGAAACCGGCGGTAAGCAGTACCGCGTCGCAGCAGGCGACACCCTCGAGATCGAACTCCTGCCCGTCACCCCGGGTCAGGTCCACACCTTCGACCGCGTCCTCCTCATTAACAAGGAGGGCAACGTCACTGTCGGCAACCCGGTCATCGCCGGAGCGACGATCAAGGCCGATATCGTGTCACACATTCGTGGTGACAAGGTCGTCGCCTTTAAGATGCGGCGCCGTAAGGGTTATCACAAGAAGATCGGCCATCGTCAGGAACTGACCGTGGTAAAGGTCACCGAGATCAACGGCTAAAGATCGACGGCTAAAGATCAACGGCTAATACTCCTCTAGTCATATGGCTCACAAGAAAGGTCAAGGCAGTTCACGCAACGGGCGCGACAGCGTCAGCAAGCGTCTGGGCGTCAAAGCGTTCGGCTCCGAGTTCGTAACCGCAGGAAGCATCTTGGTCCGCCAGCGCGGTTCCAAGTTCTCCGCCGGTTCCAACGTCGGCACCGGCCGCGATTGGACCCTGTTCGCTCTCACCGACGGCACCGTCCTCTTCGACAAGGCTCGCTCCCGCGTGAGCATTGTGCCCGCCCCTGAAGCGGTCGCTGAAGCAGTAGCGGTCGCCTGATTGCGCTTCAGTTGACAGCGCTGGGATAAATGGCGCCCCCCCCTGAGCCGCACTGCGGCGACGGTGGGGCAGTTTCTTTCCGGCGACTGGTTTCCTGAAAGCAGTGATGCAAGTCTAACGGACTCAGGTCAGACGCGCAGCACAGTCACAAAACTCTTCTGGGCGAGGCTCATTGGGCCTCGCCCTTTTTCATCCACTATGGCTCCACGGAGCCTCGCCTTTTCCGTCAGTCTTCCTACTCTCAGGTTATGTTCGTTGATGAGGTCAAAGTTTCCGCCCGTGCCGGTCATGGAGGAAAAGGTGCCATCGCCTTTCACCGCGAAGCTTACATTCCAAAAGGTGGCCCCAGCGGCGGCAATGGCGGCCGCGGCGGCGATGTGATCTTGGAGGCCGACCATGACCTCAACAACCTGATCCAACAGTTCTTCGTCTCTAACCTCATCGCACAGAGTGGTGAAGGCGGCATGGGCAAGGGCATGGATGGCAAGGCCGGCAAAGATCTCATTATCAAGGTGCCGTGTGGAACCATCGTCTGGCGGGTCCACCGGGAACCGGAATTGCCTGAAGGTGTCACCGAATCCGAAGAAACCGACGATTCACTCGTCATTCCGGACGCCGGAGCGGATCGGCCGGTCATACGCCATTCGGGAAGTGTGCAGGCCATGGAGTTGGACCTGAGCGCCGAGGAAGAACAAGAAGACACTCGGAGCGGATCGCAGCGGCGGGATGCCCAAAAGGGTGAGCGGGTTTGCGATCTCACCGCGCACGGAGAACGCTTTGTCCTGTGCAAAGGAGGGCGCGGCGGCCTTGGTAATCGTAATTTCGCCACCGCAGCCCGACAGACCACCCGATATGCCCAACCGGGAGAACCGGGTGACGAGGGCGATTTCATGCTCGAACTGCGCATGCTCGCCGAAGTCGGACTGGTGGGATATCCCAACGCCGGCAAGTCCACGCTGCTCACAGCCATTTCCAAGGCCCGCCCCAAGATCGCTGCCTACCCCTTCACCACACTGACGCCTCAGGTGGGTATTTTGGAGTATCCAGAGGATTATTATCGTCTGACGGTGTGTGACGTCCCCGGCTTAATTGCCGGAGCTCACCTCAATGTCGGCCTTGGACACGCTTTCTTGCGGCACATCGCCCGCTGCAAGATCCTCGTCATCCTCCTCGACATGGCCGGGACTGATAACCGTCACCCTTGGGACGACTACCACAGCCTGCTGGAAGAGCTGGAACTGTACGATCCGACCCTCTTGGACCGCCCTCGTCTGGTGGTCGCCAATAAAATGGATGAAGAGGCAGCGACCGCCAATCTGAAGTCGTTCAAGCGACGGGTCCCCAAGACCTTGGTTCTCCCTATTTCGGCAGCGTTCGACGAAGGTCTTCCTGCTTTCCGCAAGATCATCCGGGAGATGGTAGACCAGTCCGTCAAGGCCGAGGAAGCCCCCGGATCGGATTCAGAATCAGAATTAGAGTCCGAAGACTGAAGCGTTGCGTACCGCTCTCAGAGTCACCCTGGGGCGGGCAAGTCCGTAGAGGAGCCGAGGAGCGTTGCAGAGCCAACCTTCTATGGAACGCGTGCAGCGTAACCCAATCCCTGACCTGTCTCTTAGCTGACTCCGTTTGCTACGATTGCAGAGAGACGCCCGCAGCGGAGGCCCAAAAACCCATCGGTAACGCCAATGGGAGTGGTTTTTAAAATAGTGTAGACTGGCTCCTTTTGTGTAGATGTGTGGGACCGACCCCGCGAGGTGGAATGGTTTGCGGCTTGGTCCTGGCGCGGCGGTGGCGTACAACCCGGCCGTCATGCCCCGACTCGTTTTTGACATCGAGACCTCCGCCGTCGGACTGGAACACTTCGACGAGGTCCAGCAGGAGTACCTTTTCCGCGAGGCCGAACGTCAACCGACCGAGGAAGACAAGGCGCGGAAACGGGTGGAGATTTCACAGCAGTTCAGCCTGTGGCCCTTCACCGCTCAGGTGGTGTGCATCGCCATGATCAATGCCGACTCCGGCAAGGGTCAGGTGCTCTACCAGTCGGACGATTTTGACGAAGACGCCCTAGAGGAGGCGGACACCGAAGGCTCAGCCGTGGAATTTGCACCCCAAGTCGATGAGGTGGAACTCCTGACCGCCTTCTGGGATGTCGCCAAACGCTACGACAGCATCGTGACCTTTAATGGCCGTGGCTTCGACGTCCCGTTCCTGTACCTCCGCTCGGCTCTACTCAACGTGCCCATCACTCGAAAGGACTGGCTGGGCTACCGGTATCAAATCGAACCCCACTGCGACTTGGCTGAACAGTTCACCTTCTACAACGTCAGCGGCCGCGAGGGTGCCGCCCGCAAGTTCAACCTCGATTTCTACTGCAAGGCCTGCGGGATCCCTTCTCCCAAGGCCATGGGCATTAGCGGCATGGATGTCAGCTCATTGCTGGCCGAAGGCCGCCACCGCGATATCGCCGAGTATTGCCTGCGCGACGTCGTCGCCACGGTCGATTTGCACAAAGTTTGGGAAGAACGGCTCAAAGGCATTAAGTGAGAAGCCCATTTGCCCGAACTGCGACCGCCCCGACGCGCATCCGCGTGTTTTGACTTCAACGCTCTCCCCCATACCCTCTCCTGCATGCATATCGTCCGTGTTTCGGATGCCGACCATGACGCGCGCCTGAACCAGGCCGCCGCCGCCTCATCGCTCTTTGACCCCGTCATTGAGGAACGCACGCGCACCATCATCGAGGCAGTTCGTGCCCGTGGAGATGCGGCCCTGGCCGAGTTCACCCAACGTTTCGACGGAGCCACCCTGACGCCGGAACAAATTCCGGTGACTCAGGCCGAACGGATGCAAGCCTCGCTCATGGCCGGGCCGGATCTGCGCGCTGCCGTGGCCGAATCGACCAAGAACATCGCCTCCTTCTCCAAGCGCTCCCGCCGCCGGGATTGGTCGGCCAAGAACTCCCACGGCGCCCAGGTGGGCGAAGTGTTCCAACCCTTCCAACGGGTCGGAGTGTACATTCCCGGCGGCACCGCGCCGCTCGTGTCCACGGCGCTCATGACCATCACTCTGGCCAAGGTGGCTGGGTGTCCAGAGATCGTGGTCTGCACCCCTTGTGGCAAGGATGGGACCCTCAATCCGGCACTCCTCTTCGCCGCCAATTTTGCTGGAGCGACCGAAATTTATCGAGTGGGTGGCTCTCAAGCCATCGCAGCAATGGTGCATGGCACCGAAACGATCCGGCCGGTCCACAAGGTTTTTGGGCCTGGTAACGCCTACGTGGTGGCAGCCAAGCGCCTGCTCTTTGGCCATGTGTCGGTCGATTTGCTGCCCGGCCCCAGTGAGACCCTAGTGCTGGCCGACGATTCAGCGGACCCCCGCTTCGTCGCGGCAGATCTTCTCGCTCAGGCCGAGCATGGCTCCGGCCACGAACGGGTCTGGATGGTCACCACTTCCGCCGCCCAATTGAAGGCCGTGGAGAAGGAGATCGCGCGCCAGTTGCCCACTCTGAACCGCCGTGAATTCATTCAGAAAGTCTTGGATGCCAACACCTGGCTCATCCAAGTTCGCGACCTCAATGCGGCCGTGTCGCTCATCAACCGACTGGCACCGGAACACTGCGAAATCATGACCCGAAACCCCAAGGCTCTGGTTCCGCGAATCCATGCGGCGGGTGCCATTTTTCTCGGCCAAGGTTCTCCCACAGTTCTGGGCGACTATGTCGCCGGACCCAGTCATGTACTGCCCACCGGCGGCGCCGGTCGTAGCTTCGCTGGCCTGACCGTCGATCAATTCCAACGCCGCACCAGTGTGGTGGAGTACTCCAAGCCCGCACTGCGCAAGGCGATGAAGGGGGTCGCGACATTCGCTGGACTGGAAGGCCTCGATGGCCACGGCCGTTCGGCCGCCATCCGACTCGAGCCCCAACCCAAAGGCCGTTGACCGCCCTCCGAGCGGCGCACCCCTTAGTGGCCCTGCTCTACACACGCTCATCACAACGCAACTCTTCCAAGAGGCAGTCCGGCTTGTTCCGGAAGCGTTACTGTGATTCTCTCTGAATCCATGAAATCGACGCACCTACGACCGTGCAAGAGCCTGCTCCTCAGCGTGGCTCTCGTCGCGGCTGGCTGCGTGACCGAGCCGGTGACCGGTCGAAAGCAGTTCATGGTGACCGGGGCCAGCCAAGAGGTAGCCCTCGGCCTCAGCGCCTTCGAATCCCTCAAAAAAGAGACACCCATCAGCAAGAATGCCACCCAGAAGGCTTTGCTCGAAAAGGTGGGTCGACGAATTGCCGCCGTGGCCGACTTGCCCAATGCACAATGGGAGTTCGTCCTC
>JAPLUH010000215.1 GCA_026397675.1 Verrucomicrobiota bacterium | reverse complement strand
CGCTGTGATCATAAAACCCACAGGCATGGGCGATCTCGGCCACGGGCTTTTGACTCTCCTCCAGCCATCGGGAGGCCGCCGCCAGTCGGGTGTGGGAAATCAACTGGCTTGGGGTGGTTCGGAAAAGCTTCTTGATGAGGCGGGCGAAGCGGACCGGCGGGATGCCCGCTCGCTCTGCCAGCGAAGTCGGGCTCAACTCCTCATCATAGTGGGTCTCGAGGTGATCCAGGGCTGAGGCCAGTCCGGCCGGAATCCGCCCGGCTCCGGCGGGCACCTGAAGGTCTCGGGAGATGCCCACCAGGCCGATGATGTGCCCGTGGTCATCGCGAATGGCAAACTTGGTGGTGAAGCACCATCCGGTCTTTCGGCGCGGGTACCAATGCAGTTCCAGCTTCTCAATGATGGGTCGCCCTGTTCGTAGAACCGCCTCATCCTGCCGGGCGAATCGGGTCGCCAACTCGATCGGGTAGACTTCGCGCACCGTCTTGCCCACCAGGTCCTGGGTGCGTCGAAAACCCACTCTCTCGGCGAGGGATTGATTGACCGCGGTGTAGCGACCGGCGGTGTCCTTCACAAAGAATGCGGTGTCGGGCATATGCTCGAAAATCTCTGCATACAGACTCACGGGAAGATGAGTCACTGTAGGCACCCTCTCGGCCACGCCTGTGCGGACTTTGACGGACATGATCAGAGGCTGCTGCAAGACCCGCTTCAGGGCGATGTCAGAGTGAAGAGAATGATCCGTATCCAGACCACTGAATCGCCCGGGTTCCGAGGGCGCTTTCGCACCCACGGATTCGGCTGGACCGTGTTCTTGCTGACCTGCCTGACTGCGTTGGCCCAAGGCTCTCGGGAGGATTACCAACGAGCCATGAGCCTGGCTCAACGCACTGAAAACACGGTGTTCCGGGCCTCGATCCAACCCCAATGGATCGCCGGTGGTGGCGGCCAATTCTGGTATCGGGTGGCGACCGGCCCCGATCGGCAGGATTTCCTCTTCGTGGATCCGGAACGGGGCACTCGAGAAGCGCTCTTTGACGCCGCGACGCTGGCAACCCACCTCTCCACGGCCCTCGGCAGTCCAGTAGTTCCCGAATCCTTGAAACTGGATTCTCTCACCGTGCAATTGGAAGGCGAGCGCCGGACGCTCCGTTTCCGGCAGGGAGGCAAGCACTGGAAAACCACGGTTCCGGAACTAGTACTGGAGTCGGACCCTAAGCCCGAGGACCCGCTGCCGATGGCTTCGGCACAACGGATCCCAAAGCGGTCCCGCAACACGGGTGAGGAGACGGAAATCCTTCTGGTGAATCGGACGACCGAGGATGTCGAGCTGTACTGGCTGGATGATCAGGGAACGCGCAGGCCGTACGGTCGTCTGCGCCCGGGAGCCGAACGCCGCCAGCACACCTTCGCCGGGCATGTCTGGCTCGGGACCGACCGAAACGGCAGTGTTCTAGGCGCATTCACCGCACAGGAAAGCGAGGGGCGAGCGGAGTTCGTCGGGCCACCCGCCGGGACCAAGGCACCCGCCGCATCGGCAGATTCGCCTCCAGGACCCCAGTCCAGTCCGCAGGATTCACCCGACGGAAAATGGACGGTCGAATTGAGCGAGAACAATCTATTCCTGCGACCCAAAGCCGGCGGAGAGGCCGTGCGCCTGAGCCGGGACGGCACCACTGAGGACGCCTATCACTCCGAAGTGCAGTGGTCTCCTGACTCTACTCATCTGGTGGCACGGCGGGTCCAAGGAGCCTCCTCACGCATCGTCTCCTGGATCGAAGCGGCCCCGAAGGATCAGCTTCAGCCTAAGGTGCATTCACACACCTATCCCAAGCCAGGAGATCCCCTTCCCCACCCGCGTCTTCGGGTCTTTGCTGTGGATGGATTTCGCCAATATGACGTGGACGCGAAGCACTATCCAACGCCCTTCACCGAGAGCGGAGCACTGGAGGTTCAATGGGCTCCAGACAGTCGGGAATTTTATATTAACTACAACCAGCGAGGCCATCAGGTGTACCGGATCCTCGCCGTCAACCAAACCGGAAAGGTCCGCACTGTGGTCGAAGAGGCGCCTAAAACCATGGTGGACTGGACCGCCAAGACCTGGCGTCACTGGTTACACCCACGCGGCGAACTCTTGTGGATGTCCGAACGCAGTGGCTGGTGCCACCTCTGGCGGATCGACATCGCCACCGGCACCGTGAAGAACCCGATCACGCAGGGCAACTGGGTGGTGCGCTCGGTCGAACACGTCGATGAAAAGCGCCGGCAAATCTGGTTCTTCGCCGGCGGAATCCGACCGGGGCAAGACCCTTACTACCTGCACCTTGCGCGGGTGAATCTCGATGGCACTGGGTTGACGGTACTCACCGAGGGCGACGGCACCCACAAGGTCCAGTTCTCGCCCGACCGACGCTGGTTTCTCGACACCTGGTCCCGGGTGGACCAACCGCCCATCACCGAACTGCGCAGCGCCATCGACGGCCGCAAGATCCTGGAACTCGAGCGGGCCGACATCACCCGATCGCCCGACCGACGCTGGTTTCTCGACACCTGGTCCCGGGTGGACCAACCGCCCATCACCGAACTGCGCAGCGCCATCGACGGCCGCAAGATCCTGGAACTCGAGCGGGCCGACATCACCCGACTCTTGGCCACCGGTTGGTCGATCCCAGAACGGTTCACCGCCCCGGGTCGCGATGGAACCACCGACATCCATGGCATCGTCATCCGCCCATCGCACCTCGATCCGAAGGTTGGCTACCCGGTGATCGAAGAGATTTACGCCGGTCCCCAGGGCGCGTTCGTGCCGAAGGAATTCGGCCGATTAACCCGACAACACGCCCTGGCCGAACTGGGCTTCGTGGTGATCCAAATCGACGGCATGGGCACTAGCCAACGCTCCAAGGCCTTCCACGATGTCGCCTGGAAGAACCTTGCCGATGCCGGATTTCCCGATCGGAAACTCTGGATCCGGGCGGCCGCTCAATCGCGTCCCTGGATGGATCTCGGCCGCATCGGTCTCTACGGTGGAAGCGCTGGTGGACAGAACGCCCTCCGCGGCCTGCTGGACCACGGGGATTTTTACCAGGTGGCCGTTGCCGACTGCGGGTGCCATGACAACCGGATGGACAAAATTTGGTGGAACGAGCAATGGCTCGGCTGGCCCGTGGATGAGTCCTACCGCCGCAGTTCCAATGCCGAGGACGCCCACAAGCTGTCGGGCAAACTCCTCCTCATCGTGGGAGAGGTAGACACCAACGTGGATCCGGCCAGCACCTTGCAAGTCAGCGCTGCACTAGTCCGTGCGGACAAGGACTTTGAGTTGCTCGTCATGCCATCAACCAACCACGGCGCCGCCGAGACGCCGTACGCCAGCCGACGCCGCATGGATTTCTTCGTGCGGCACTTGCTGGGTCGGGAGCCTCGCTGGCACTGACCTTGTGAACAACCCGGACTCCGTTCAGGCCAGCAGTGCCTGAATGGGGTGGGATTCTTCGACACCGGTCAGTCGCTGATCGAGTCCTTGGCTCTTGAAGGTGAACCGGCGGTGGTCGACGCCCATGCATTGGAGAATCGTGGCATTCAGGTCGTTGATGTGCACCGGGTTCTCCACGACGTTGTAGCTGAAGTCGTCGGTTTCGCCATACGAGATACCACCCTTAACGCCCCCGCCGGCCATCCACATACAGAAATTCCGCGGATGGTGGTCGCGACCATAGTCGGTACGAGTCAAGCGCCCTTGAGAATACACGGTTCGACCGAACTCGCCGCCCCAGATGACGAGTGTGTCCTCCAGAAGACCCCGGGCCTTGAGATCATGGATGAGCGCCGCGGAAGCTTGATCGATGTCCTTGCACTGGGCGCGGATCTCCGTCGGCAAATTGCCATGCTGGTCCCAACCCCGGTGCAAGATCTGAACACACCGCACACCTCGCTCGACCAATCGGCGGGCCAACAGCGCACTGGCCGCAAAGGTCCCCGGCTTCTTCACCTCGTCACCATACAAGTCGGTGGTGGCCTTGGACTCGCTGGAAAAGTCCACCAAGTCCGGAACGCTGCTCTGCATGCGGAAGGCCATCTCGTACTGGGCGATGCGCGTCAGTGTCTCCGGATCACCCCAACGTTCATGAGTCTTGGCATTGAGGCGATTGAGAGCGTCGAGCACCACACGCCGATCCTCCCGGCTGACTCCCGGCGGGTTGTCGATGTACAGCACGGGGTCACCGATGGACCGCAAGGCCACGCCCGTGTAGCGGGTCGGCAAATATCCACTGCTCCACATGCGAGTGAAGAGCGCCTGGGCATCGGCCTTGGACGACCAGTTGGGTGTCAGCACCACGAAGGCGGGCAGTTCGTTGTTCTCGCTGCCCAGACCGTAGGCCAACCAAGAGCCCAGGCTCGCCTTGCCCGGAACTTCGCTGCCGGTCATCACGAACGTGCAGGCTGGATCGTGATTAATGGCGTTGGTCTGAACCGACTTGAGCACCGCAATTTCGTCCACCACCCGAGCCGTATGCGGGAGCAACTCGCTAATCCAGCGTCCGCTCTGGCCGGCTTGATTGAACTTGAACATCGTCGGTGCCACCGGAAACCGGGTCTGACCCGAAGTCATAGTGGTGATGCGCTGACCGTTGCGCACTGAGTCCGGAAGGTCCTTGTCGAAATACTCTTGCAGCTTCGGTTTGTGGTCCCACAAGTCGAGCTGGGACGGGGCCCCATTCATGTGCAGGTAAATGAGGCGCTTGGCCTTGGGCGCGAAGTGCGGAAATCCCGGCAATGGTGGATGAATCCGCGCAACCGCAGAATCCGCAGCACCCAGCAACTTGCCCGCTCCGAGCGTGGCGAGTGCCAGTCCGCCAAGACGGATGCCTGCATTGCCAAAAAACTGACGTCGGGTCTGATTCAGTTGAAATTCGAGCAGAGGATTCATGATCAGTTGCGGGTCACAGTTTCGTCGAGGTTGAGCAGCAAGTTGGCCGTCAGCGTGTAAGCAGCCAGTTCGGTTTCCGGGAGGCCAGAGCGCGGGACTGATTCACCCACACGGATCGCCTTGCAGGCCGATTCCGGATCGGCCTGATAGCGTTCCAAACAACGGTCCAAGGTGGTCCGAACCACTTCCAACTCCGTCGCGCTCGGTGAACGGGACAGGAGAGTTTTGAAAGCGAACCGGATGCGATCCTCCGGACGGGATCCGCCCTCGGTCATCATCCGGCTGGCCAACCCGCGGGCGGCCTCAAAGTGCTGGATATCATTGAGGAGCTGCAGGGCCTGCAAGGGCGTGTTGCTGCGCTCACGCCGAGAGCAGAACTGCTCCCGATTCGGAGCATCGAAGGTGGCCATGAAGGGAGGTGGCGCCGTGCGTTTGAAGAACACGTAGAGGCTGCGACGGTAGTGAGAGGAACCAGTCTCTTGACGGTAATTGCGGGTATTGGAACCACTGTAGGCCACCGGCTCCCAAATATTCGGCGGTTGATAGGGGCGAACTCCCTTCCCTCCCAAGGTCCCGTCCAGGAGCCCAGAAACAAACAAGGCATTGTCGCGCAACTGCTCGGCATCCATTTCACTAAACCCACCCCGAAGAACTGCTGCCAGAACCGATTGACCGTCACCCGGGCGGTGAGCGGATGATCCGGGGACACCAACCAACGGGCCAAATCGAGGCGGTTGGGGAGCACTCCGGCCGGCTTCATCGCGGGGAAGACCGCAGGCACCGCACGACCGACCTTCTCGCCCGGGACATCGTACTGACCGCGCACCATGACGAAGCTCTCGCGGGGTTTATCCATGTCGCGCCAGATGAAGGTCTGCGGAATCTGATCCCTGAATTTATCCCGCTGCTGGCGCAAGTCCGTCACGGTGGCGTTGAGCGGATCCAAAGTGGCCCGAGTTTCCGAACACACTTTGGCCAAGTAATGCTCCCGGAGCATCCGAGTTTGTTCAGGCGTCCGCTGATCGGCTGCCACGTCCTTGAAGATCTTTCGGAGATTCTCCGGCACTTCCTTGGCCTCCTTGCCCTGGTTTTGAGCAATCCACGCCGAGAGAGAGAACCGCGGATCCCGAGCTAGATCGATGCGACCCACGATCCCGGCGCGATCCCAATGAACTAACCCTCCATGCTGCGTGTAGGCGATCCCGGTGACGGGTTGTCCGACTTTAAGTCCCACGGCTTCGGCATCGAACTCCAAGCGCACCCACTCCCCGACCTGAGGCAAGGGTCCTGCATGCTGGCGACTGGGCTTGCCTTGGGTGCCCCATTCGGTGGCGCCTGCATCGCCCCAGACCACACGGTGTTCCCAGTCACCCTGAAAGAATTGAAGCATGACCATTTTGGGCGTGGAGGCCGGATCCAAACGAACCCAGGCAAACACCTTGGCCGATGCGGGAACTTCAAGGGACAGGCCCTCATAGACCGCCTGAATCAACCCGTCTCCGCGCTGCTTGAGGGCAGACTGACCAAACTTCACCGGACCCTCAGGCGATTTTACCCAAGCGGGAGCACCCTGGACGCGGGCTCCAGCAGGAGTCCCATCTTCGAGCCAAACTGTCTCGACCTCTCGGGCCGGTGGTTGCGGGCTCAGGGTGGCAGGATCGCTGTACGACACGCTTTGAACGCGGGCCTCCACCGCCTTCTCCGCCTCCTGAATAGCCGTCTCCATTTCGGCGAGTTTCTGAAAATCTTTTTCCGACTTTACCGAAGCCACCGGCGGAGTGCGCAGCGCGTTTCCATCCATTGCGGGATCGGCTGCGCTGTGGAAGAACGCATAGAGCGAATAGAACTCCTTCTGGGAGATGGGGTCGAATTTGTGGTCGTGACAGACGGCGCACCCGGCCGTCAACCCCATCCACGCCTGCGCGGTGGTGGAGGTCCGCTCGACCGCGTAGCGGAACACGAACTCGGCATCGATGGCACCGCCCTCACCCGTGGTGACGTTGTTGCGATTGAAACCTGTGGCCACCAACTGATCCTGAGATGGATTAGGGAGAAGATCTCCCGCCAACTGCTCCACGGTAAATTGATCGAAGGGCAAATTGCGGTTGAAGGCCCGGACCACCCAATCGCGGTAGGGCCAGATCTGGCGCTCATTATCCAAATGGAGCCCGTGGGTATCGGCGTAGCGCGCGACGTCGAGCCAATGGCGCCCCATTTGTTCGCCATACTGCGGGCTATCCATCAATCGATCGACCCAACGCTCATAGCCCCCGGGACCGGAGTCCGCCAAGAACGCGTCCACTTCGGCCGGCGTGGGCGGGAGCCCTCGAAGGTCCATGCTCAGGCGGCGCAACAATGTGGATCGATCCGCCTCGGGCCCCGGTGACACACCCTCGCGCCGGCGGCGGTCCGCCAGAAAAACATCAATGGGACCGAAGGCTTTGTCCGCCACCAACGGAGGCTGAACCTTGCGGGGCAGTTCAAAAGCCCAATGTTTCTGGTAGGGAGCGCCCTGTTGAATCCACCGGCGCAAAAGATCTTTCTGGGCGGCGCTAATCGTCTTGTGGGATTCCGGCGGCGGCATGATCGAGTCCGGATCGTTCGTCTCGAGACGCTGCCAGAGTTCACTGGCCTTCAGGTCGCCGGGCCGAATGGCCACTCGGCCCTCTTTGTTGGGAGTAAAGGCTCCCTCTGCAGTATCAAGGCGCAGACCCGCTTTGCGCTTCTTGGCATCCAACCCATGACAGGAAAAGCAATTGTCGGAGAGAATGGGGCGAATGTCCTGATTGAAGGTCAGGTCTGCAGCCAAGACCGAAACAACCGAGACCGTCGCCATCGCCGGAATCCACCGGAATGCGCTTTGAACCACGCGGATGGGAAGCATGACTGAACTGTCTCTGGAAACCGTAGAGATTCAACTCCACAGGCCAAAGTTTTTAGGGGAATTTTCTTTCAGTTTACTCGATCGCTATCCGAAACCGCTCTCAGCGCGAGCCTGTGGGGGTGACAGCGGTGGATTGAGAATCAGTTCTTCGACCGAGCGTCGGTCGGGACTTTAAATGTGCGGTGTCTGCAACCTGCCCGGTGCAGATTCGAAACGCACGCCCTGCCGGGCGCAGAATCGGAACGTGCACCCTGCACGACGCAGGCAACAAAAAACCCCGGGGCCGAAGCCCTGGGGTTTTTCGATAAGCGTTCTTTGAAGGTTCCTTGGACGACTCCCTAGCAATCCAACTAAGACCCATCGACTAAGACCGATCGATCGATCGTCAATGCAGAACCCTCAGAAAACCACCTTAGTTACCAGCCTTGACCGGAGAAGCAACCGGCTGCGGACGGGTCGGAATGACCGGAACAGCCACCTTGACGTTGGCCGACTGCTGGACCGCCGAAGGCATTCCGACCGGCAGAGGCAAGGTGTTAGCGACGACAGAAGCCGCAGCGGGGTCGAACATCTGGCCGCCGCACACTTCGTACGAAGCGCCACGGTAAGACACCGTGACGCAACCGGACCAAACAGCAACGATTCCGTTGTCGGTGACCTGGTACTCCGAGGAGCGAATGACAGCGGTCACGGTCGAACCCTTGACGATGTAGGAGGACTGCGAAGAAGTCTTCTTCACGTAGCCAGCCACAGTACCCCCCTTGAGGTTGATCTTGGTGGTGATCACCGGTTCGGCACCGGACTTATCAACCGAGAGTTCGTCGAAGGAAATCGAGGAATCCGGGAGAACGACGACGGTCGGACCGTTGTCGGCAAGATACAAGTTGGCCTGAGCACCGGCACCGGTCTCAATCTTTTGACCTGTCTTAATCGCCTCGCCCACGAATGCAGCCTGACCGTCCACTTTAACGCTGCCCTTGACTCCGGTGAGCTCGGCTTTGCCCGTTTCAGCGGCAGAGAGAGAGGAACCCGCCATAATCGCGGTGATCGCGCAGAGGCTGGCGAAGCGGGGAGAGATCCCGATCATTTTCATGGTATCGCGTGTAAGAGGTTGAATTTTGTTTCTTCCGGAGGTTAGGAACCGACCTTGGGAAGTCAACCGGGAATTCCAAGGAAACCACCCACCAAGTTCGGCCTAATTTTGCTGATCTGCAGGCAACCCTGAACCGGCGAGCTTCTAGAATCAAGACTTTGCCGCCACGATTTCAACCAACCCGGCAGACCACAACTCCCATGCATCCAGCAATTGACGCGATTGATCCACATCCGGAGAGCGCATAGGCAGCCGAACCGGCCCTACGGCGATTCCTTCATGAGACAAAACTACTTTAAGGGAACCCAGGTACCCGCTCTGACCCAGAATCTCAATGAGGCGAATGGAATGCCGCTGAGCACGACGGGCGACCAACCAATCGCCTCGGGCGGCCGCCGCCTGCATGGCTCGGTACAAAGGCGCCGAAAGATTGTAGGTCGATCCCACGGCTCCAGTGGCTCCCAGAGCGAGAGCTGGCAACAGCAGGTCATCGCACCCGTAAAGCAACTCCTGCCCCGGACTCAAGGCCTCTACACAGCGCTGCAGCAGCACCAGGTCCGGATTACTGAACTTGAGCCCAGCCATCGTGGGAATCCGCTGGGAGGCCTGAAGGAGAAATCGATCCGAGGCCAAATGGATTCCGGTCATGCCCGGCAGGTCATAGGCATGAAAGGGCAGACCAGGAGCCCCAGAGGCAATGAAGGCGCTCGACTCAACCCAAGCCTCCACATCCGCCGGCTTAAAATAGCTCGGAGCCAGAGCGGCGATGCCCGTTGCGCCAAATTTCTGAGCGTGCACTGCCAACTCGCGCGCCTCTCGGAGGCAATTGGAGCCAACATGAATAATGCACCGCAAAGCAGTGCCTTCGAGAACGGAAATCCAGCGTTCGGCCAATTGGCAGCGTTCGATCGCGCTGAGGGAGTGACTCTCGCCAGTGGTGCCGTTGACAAAGACCCCATCCACCCCCTGCTGAACCAATCGAGCAGCCAGAGCTTCCACACACCCCAAGTCCACGGTTCCGTCTGGGGCGAAGGGAGTTACCGGGGCGGCAATCAGGGGAACTCGGATCGGAAGTTGGGTGTTGGGGGACATGGCGGGATTGGAAGTCTCGTCAGCGCTTCGATTTGAATGCAACGCGGGAAAACACGAGGAGCCGGTCAACGCGGATCACTTTCCGGGTTTAAAAAGTACGGATGCGTACTAATCTCTCAAAAACTGAGGTCACTTATGCCCATCCCTACTGTCGCTCCTGAAGCCGTCGCCGCCGCCAAGACTCAACTCAACCAGCACTTGCTGGAGATCATCGAGTGGCACTTCAACCCCGCCACCGGGTGCTCCTTCTGGCTGGATTGGGCCCGCAAAAACTGGGATCCGCGCAAGGAGATCACCTGCTTCGAAGACCTGTTGAAGTTTTCCCACTTCCAGGATGAATCACTGCGCGACTTGCAACCCGAGGTTTGGGTCCCGGCCGAGTTCAAGGGCAAACCCTTCAATATCTTCGAGACCGGTGGCACTACCGGCATGCCCAAGCAGCGCATCGGTTGGAATGACTACAAGGTCGATTACTCCGAGTTCAGCGACAAGATCGACGACACCCACTTCCCGCGCGGGGGCGCTTGGCTGATGATGGGGCCGACCGGTCCTCGCCGTCTGCGCCTGGCCATTGAACATCTAGCCAACGTCCGGGGCAGCTCCTGCTACTTCATCGATCTCGATCCGCGCTTCGTGAAGAAGCTCTTGTCGAACAAGCAGTACGAGGTGGCCAAGCAATACATGGCCCACGTGGTGGACCAAGCCGCAACCATTCTGAAGCACCGCAAGGTCAGTGGACTTTTCACGACTCCGAAACTGCTCGAAGCCCTGGCCGAGCAGGTCAACCTCTGGGAGGCGGGCATCCGCGGCGTGTTCTGCGGCGGCACCTCCATGAAGCCTCAGGAAGTGCGCTTCATTGTCGAAGAATTGCTCGAGGGACGCATCGGATTCTACCCCACCTACGGCAACACCCTCATGGGTCTGGCCGCGAGCGTGCCGCTGCAGCCGGAAGACAATTTCAGCGTGACCTATTACGCGCCGCAGCCGAGAGCCGTCTTGCGCGTGGTTA